>CAYGMR010000472.1:0-4655 GCA_964350725.1 uncultured Ardenticatenaceae bacterium
GCCGTCCAGACCAAGCGCGAACTTGTTGGCGAAAAGCTAAAAACACTTCAGTTTGTACAACTGCCAGATGAAGGGTGGCCCATATCTTTTTTCCTCACCTACCCTGAACACGCCGTTACCATCCCCACAACTAGCCTCGACCTACGGCGCTGTGAGCGCTTGCTACGCGCAGCCAACGAAGATTTACAAAAAACGCAAACCGCATTGCAAGCCCTCGACTTGCTGCCAAACAATTTACAGCAGCTTTACCAACAGCTTAAAGATAGATTGAATGCCATCCGGCTGGAATTGGCGACCGAACGCAATGCGGGTATCACCCAGTTGGCAGATTTAGAAACGCGCTGGCAGCAACAGCAACAAGCCTTAGCCGAGCTTGTCGAGCAGGTTACACAAGCAGAAAACGCACCCGACCGCAATGATGCGCTGGCGGCGGAATTAGAACGGGTGGAACGCCAAATGCAAGTCTTGGCAGACGATGTCAACTCATTGCAAACGGAACGACTGGCTTGTGACCAAAAGTTAAATGCGGCCCGCACGGCTTTCCAACAAATGCCCATCAATACACAAACGACGCCGGCCACACCAACCTTAAAGCCCGCTATGGATTCGATTCAAACCTGGTTACAAACGGCCGTTTCTGCCCGACAACAACGTGATTTCGTCAAAACAACCGCGTTGAGTAACCTTTGTTTACAGCTTGTACCGCTCGTCACCGATCTGGATAGTGTACAAAAAAGTCTCTTCGCCTTACGCAGCAGCCAAGAAGAAACATTACGCAGCGCTGAAATCAGTAAAATGGATCAGCAGTATAATTTGATATTGACAGACCTCAACATGCAGCTCGAACGTACCGGTACAGATGTCGCCTATGTGCCACAGTTGGTAACGGCCGTTGCCGGCTATCAAACCCAACTCAAAGAACTCCAAAAAGAACTTGGCCAATCGCAAAAAAACATTCAAAGCGATCAACAACAATGGTTACGTGATGCCCAAAAAGCAAATAAAAAACTGAATCAAACCTGGCAAAATTTGCAGAAAGTTTGCATACTCGCCGAAGATGATGCTTGGTATCGCGCTTATGATGGTTTACAACAACAGTATGCAGCCATCCAAACAAACACGATCGCACTAAAAGAGTATGTAGCAGACGCAGCCAAACTAGCCGAACAAATTGATGAACTACGCCAAGCATTGGTTGAAGAATTTCGCCTGTTACGCAATTATCTAAAAGAAATCCCAAAACTTGCCAGTCTGGGCGCTGACCTTGCCGGAGATTGGCGCTGTTTACACTCACAAGTCAATCGTTTAGAACAATTGACAACGGCCGTACAAGAAAAAGGCAATCTAGCCTTGCAAGCCAACCATATCAACATCGTCGATGCAGCCTTAGAAGATATCAGCCAACTACAAATCCAAATTCAACAACTGCTTGATTATCTCAGAGCCGAATCTGAACAAATGCAACAAGTCGTAGAAAACATCTCCTACGCCACCCAATCAGTGTTAAACCCACAAGGTGACGTGCCACCAGAATTCCAAAGCAATATGGATCTCATTGGGCGCTATTACCAACAAGCCATGAATTCCGACAACTGCATCGAAACCAATGAAGCTTTAGTCAAAGCCGAAAACTTGGCGAACCAAATGCTATCGCCCTAACAGGCACGAACCCCATTTGTTTGCAATTTGCCAGCTAGCAAGGTAAAAATCAAGGAACTATACAGGTGTCTCTTGACTGTCATACCCGCGTAGGCGGGTATCCATGTGTAGATTCCTGCCTGCGCAGGAATGGCCGCATGAAGATGGGAGAATGACCTGAATAGTTATAAAATCAGGCGTGGTTCAGAGTCTGCATAATTTGCTTTACAATTGGAGACTACAGCGAATACTTCGACAAGCTCAGCACAGGTTTAGGAAGGAACGAATTTACTCGACTGGCTTAATTCGTTTGTTCCCTAATTCGTTGTAGTCATTTGTAAAGATGAAAAGCACGTTATTGAATCATGCCCAAAATCAAAACAATTCAGGTAAAAAGGGATCGAGATAAGGTGAACCATGTCTGGCAAATATTCTAAAATACTTCTATTCTGGAGTTTGTTGTTTGTTGTGTCAGTATGCATTGCCATCATCGCCTGGAATAGCGCCGGATTATCGCTTGATGGCAGACCACCAGAACTAGAAGATACTCAAGTTAGTTTGAACATGATATTAGGTGTTGTTTCCGCTATAACCTCCGCAGGCGGCTTCATTGTCACGACCTATTTTGCCTTACGCGCAGACAAACGCGACAAATCAATGCATGATCTACAAATTGAAAAGCTAAAACGTGACATCGAGGAAAAAGACCTGGAGCTTAAACGGTTACGTAAACAAGCACCTCCTCCATGATCAAAAAAAGACCCGATGGTTTCAATAACCAGCTAGGTCTATGTGTATGCCATCAAAAATGGTGGCGTTGCGCAGCGTACAGGAGGAAGGTTTAAACATACAAGACGCAACGCCACACAAGGAAGGAAGGCGAACACACCTAATTATTAGTTGTAACAACTTACAAACCGCATTAAGAGTGCAGTCACAAATAAATTTTTAGCAGAAAACGCAGCCAAAAAGAGCTGTTTTAATAATTGTTACGCCGAAGAAGAAAACAGCACATCATCATGGAACAAAGCGAACAAAACGAACAAACGATACCATCAGAAACCAGTCCCCCCCTTCATGACGCGCCAGCAAAGCGCCGTCAATGGTTTTGGATCCCGCTCATATTGGGAGTTTGTCTGCTATTCATTGGGGCATTTGCACTCCATACCACCGATCCGAACCTTTATTTCACTTTTTTTGGTTCCATTGAGGATACCGACCTCAATCAAGCCCGTATTAATGCGGCACTGCCGACCCCCCAAGATTCCCTCTCGATTTCACAAACCTTTATCCCGCGCCATGATGGCCTCAATGAAGTTGAGATAACTTTGGTGCGTTATGGTGAAAAATCCCCGCAAGAAGATGGGGTATTTAGCATTCAACTCGTCAATTCACGCGGCGCATTAATCGCCGAAGAGACCCTGCAAACGGCCGAAATCGACCACAATCAAGTTTACCGTTTACAATTCCCACCCCAAACAAACTCAAACGGCGAAACATATCAACTCACATTGCAAGGGAATGCGACAAATCCAATATCAGCATGGGGCTACAGTGAAGATGTCTATGCGAATGGCAACCTTACTGTAAAAAAAGCGGCTTATCTTGATGAGATTCCCCAAACCCTCGTCAGGGATATGCAGTTTAAGACGCGTTATGTGCTGGGTTGGGAAGATGCGCTGCGTTCTTTGTTACGCAGTTCGCTGTTTGAGGGTGGCATCATGCTGCTGGCTCTGTTAATTTTCCCCCTGCCTGGGGCGCTCGTGCTGCTGCTTTGGCAACTGCTGCAAGAATTTCTGCGACGCAAACGACCAGTTGACGACGATTCCTGGTTATTAAACCCTTGGGATGTAGCTGCATGGGCCGGTGTGGCACTGGCGTTAGGTGTCGCATTGTGGCCGTTAATCTGGCAATGGGTAACCTTAATCGGTGGCAAGTTTAATGGCCAAATTATGTGGATTGTCGCTGTGGTTGGCTGGGGCATTGTTGTTTTGTTATGGACATACCTGCGGGATTCAATCACAAAAAGGCAAGACATCTCCACGCTTGCAGCAGATGAAACTGAGGCCGAGGCCACAGAACCAAGCGAAGAAGGGCGAAGCGAAGAAGGGCGAATTGGTGTCGTACGGCCGTTTCAAAATATCGATCTCGTTCTATTGGGTCTATTGATTCTGGGACTGGCTGTGCGTCTGTTAGCCGTGCGCGACATTATCTTCCCGCCTTGGGTAGATGCCAGTCGCCATGCCTTGATAACGGCCGTTATGGCCCAAACAGGCCAAGCCATCAGCAACTATGCCACCTATTTGCCAGTTGATCATTTTCCCTACCATTATGGCTTCCACGCACTCGCTGCATCATTAGAAATCATGAGTGGCTGGCCGTTAAACCGGCTGCTTTTATATGTGGGTCAACTCTTGAATGCGCTGCTGCCGCTCACCGTTTATGCGGCCTTGTGGCTGTTGACCCGCCGTCGTTTAGCCGGCTTAATCGGCGCGTTTTTGGTGGCGATTCCTTTCTTTTTCCCTGCTTATTACACAACCTGGGGACGGTATACACAGTTAACGGCCGTACTCATCCTACCCGTATTATTAGCCCTCACCTGGCAGATGCTGCGTAGTGGCAAGGCGGGTCTCAAGCTGTGGTGGCTTGTAAGCATCCTGGCGGCAGGCCTGTTTTTAATCCATTTCCGTGTTTTTGTTTATTATTTGCCCTTTGCTTTATTTGCTTGGCTGCTGAATCGGGGGAGAACCGGCCGTGGTTTGTTAGCCGCTGGGGGACTGGCGATCCTAATGGTCTTACCACGCGCAGTTGAGTTATGGCAAACCAGTGATCCCGTGGCCCAAATCAGCCAAAATATTCCCAATTACAACACCTTCCCCACCAACTATTTCATGACAGGCTGGGAACCACAATTCGTCTGGATAGCGGCGGCCGGTCTTGTTTTGGTCATCCTGGGCCTATTTTGGCGCAAAACATGGGCACTCTTCCCTTTACTGTTGGTTCTGTGGGTTGGCAGC
>CAYGMR010000473.1:0-4651 GCA_964350725.1 uncultured Ardenticatenaceae bacterium
GTGCCTGAGATTGGCGATGTTTTATGCTTGTGATTTTTGCTGGTTTTTGACGATTAGTTTAATTGAATGTTATTTTTATCACAATCCACACATAGTGTGCCACGCGCGTTAAACACGCTAAAATTATCCGATGAGTGATCGCAACCCAACCTTCTACGTGCGGGATGTACCCGTATATGGTGACGCTATTTTGTCGCCGATGGCCGGTTATTCGGATGTGCCTTATCGGGCCTTGTGTCGATCCTACGGTTCTTCGATGAACTACACCGAATTTGTGCCGGTTGAAGGCTTGCTGGGCAAAAAACGCGACAATCGTTTCTGGCAGCGCTTGGACAAAAAACCTGATGAACATCCCATCGTTTTCCAGATATTTGGCAGCGATGCCCAAAAAATTCTGCAAGCTGCACAGCGCATCGAAGAATTAGAACCAGACATCATCGACATCAATATGGGCTGTGCCACCAAACGCGTGAGTGGGCGCGGCGCGGGCGTGGGCATGATGCCGCAGCCGGAATTGGTGCGTGAAACCTTTAGCTTGCTGACACAGCATTTATCCGTGCCAGTGACAGGTAAAATTCGTTTGGGTTGGGATGCAGACCACAGCAACTACGTTGACATCGCGCGTATTCTGGAAGACAACGGCGCAGCTTTGATCGCCATGCATGCACGCACCAAAACACAAAAATATGGTGGCCAGGCCGATTGGGATGCGATTGCGCGATTGCGTGAGGTTGTTTCTGTACCCGTAATTGGTAATGGGGATGTCAACACCCCTGATGATATCAACCGCATGAAAGCACACACAGGCTGTGATGCTGTGATGATCGGCCGTGCAGCCATAGGTAATCCGTGGATATTTGCACGTAAGGAAAAGGCAGATTTACTGCTGCCAGACATCCTGGCTGCTGTTCGTTTCCATGTGCTTGAAATGGCAGCCTATTATGGTGAAAAACATGGACTTACACTTTTCCGTAAACATTTGAAACGATACCTAGCTGACCAACCGGGTGTAGATGTTTTTCTGCCAGACTTGCTGCAACTCACTAATTTAGCTGAGTTTGAGGGTGTCTTAGAGCAGGTGGCGTGTGATTTGGCCTTTGCTTGATAGATGCCACGCATAAAAAGAAAAGCGGATGGATGACTGTTTGTGTGTTAACCTGAATTCGTTTACACAACAACTGGGGGCAGGTAGATGGTGAAATCGGTGCGGTTCTGTAAAAGAACACTATGGACGTTTTCAAGATCGCCTGCGGCTACCAATCCCAGGCGGGCGAGTAGGGGGAACTTTGCAGTTAAAATAGTACCTGCTGTGGTTTGAAGCTGATCGTGCCAAATGTTGTAACTGCCTAGCAGACCATTCCGCCGAAAATAGTAACCTCGCAAGGGATGGGTGAGCAGCACCAGTCCTGATTCAAGCGTTGAAAATCCTGCGAGGGTTGGCGGCGGTTGGCCGGAATCTGTGAGGCTTAGTTCTGCCGGAGACCAACTGCTTTTTGTCTGCATTGTGTAGTGTGTATATCGCTTGTCCTGTGTATCGTAGGTGCAATCAAAGCGAATACGGCCGTTATGCCAGGGCAGTTTCCAGATATAATGTGGCACTACGTTTGTGTATGAATCCAGGCAGGTGCCAAAAAACCAGACGGCGTGTTCTTCTTTTTGTGGATCGTATATATAGGCACGATAGTTGGTTTGTCCAAAGTGCCATTTGATCCAGGGGAATTTAGCGAAATGGAAGTCAATGTCTAAGAATGGGACTACCGAGATAAGGGCTTTGGCACGGCCGTTACTCCCCTCAACTGTCACAAGTTCAAAGCGATCCGGAATATGCGGGCGCAGCTTTTCCGGGTCAACCCAATAGGTGATGATGGCAAAATGGCGCAAGATCGTCTCGACATCGATGCCACTGGTTTGTGGTTTTGTGAGCAACCGTGGCGTGAAAAGAAGCTGGTCGAGGTGTGTTAAAGTCAATGGTTAGACCAATTTTTGCACTAGACGCTTGATCTCAGTTTCAAAGCCCTGGTTAGGAAAAAAGGCGAGATTATAACGGCTGATAATCGCGCTGCGTGCAGCCAGATAGGCATCGAGCAGCGCTGCCATCTGTTTGCGGTTTTTTTTCGCGTCACGGCCGTAGTCCATAATCAATAGCCCCCGACGAGCATCATCTTCAGGCGGCAAAGCACGCAAAAGTGACGGTAGGGTAAATTGCAGCATTTCCAGATAAATTGTGAACGGTTTGTCAATGTCACCACGCTTCAATAAACGTAAGGCGTCCCAAAACATGACCCAAAATTGGTTGTCTAGGGCAGCGAGTTCTTCAGCTGTGATGCGCGGCTGTGGGAAGGCGAGATAGGCTGAAGCTTGTTGAAAAGTTTCTCCCCAACCACTGTTATCTTTCAGGATACGAATATTGGCATCCCACGGATTGGGTTTCAGTTCGCTTTCAGTTTCAAAACGCCAATCAACTTTGCTGCCGTTGCTGAAGAGAGAGATGTAGAGAAACGGCCGTATATGTTCTCCATCAAATGCCTTCACTGGCACATAAGGCATGACATCTTTGACGAATACTGCGCGTTCACGCCAAGCCATGTCACGGCTGCTCTTGTCACGAAAAACCAGGGCGACATCGATATCTGAATAGTCGTCTTCTGTGCGACGGCCGTATGACCCCGACAAAAAACAAACACGAATAGATGGATTTGATAAAACTTGCCGTTGGATACGGCCGATCATGCGTTCTTGTTCAAACATAATATGAAAAATGGCAAAGTTGCAAGGTGGCATGGTTGCAAAGTGACTTTTGTTTTAAAACCCTGCAACTTTACTACTTTGCAACCCCCTATACAAAACATCCAAATTCTGTCAGCAACAAAACACTGCTGATACCCAAGGCGATACCCGCGATGATTTGGGAAAGCGTATGGCGCTTTAGGTAGAGGCGGACAATCACAACAAGCACAACCAACACAGCCACGATCAGGCTGGCTTGCCTGCCATAGGTCAGAAAAATTATTGCCCAGGCAGCCGTGATCGCGGTCGCATGGAAACTTATTAACCAAAATGAATTAATGATGCCCAATATTGATAAGGTAACGATATTAAATAGCGCCAGACATTTCATCAATTCTGGGCCATCTAACAGCCACACAATGCCATATAAAACCGCCGCACATAAAACGGCCGATATATAAGGCAGGTGGCGCTCTTTGGTGTTGCTCATGTGTAATTCGGCCACACGACCTGTTTTTAAGAGCCATAACACAAATAATATGGGCAGCAGCGAGACCATGAAGCCGTATAACGCCGCCCAAAATAATGCTTGCGGCATGGGCGCTGCTTTTAAGGCTAACAATAACCCCATTACAGCAAAAATGACCGGTGGGCTAACGATGTTTGAAAACATACGCGCCGCCTGTACTTTGCCGGTTCGATTGTCTACATGGTGGTCTCGGGGTGTTGTCATAGTGGCGAATCTTCCTGTTTATTGGGGCGATTTTATAACGCAAAACGTGAAATGCAAAACGGTCTTATGCCGTTTTACATTTCACGTTGAGGGAGTGCTGTTGAAGTGCGAGGCACGGGGTAAAATTACTTGGTCAATCCAATATCTTGAACCCCGTGCCTCGCACTGCTAGTTAAACTATCAAGTCCCTTCTTCCCAGGAGTTCAAATATTTGACCTGTGCTGCGCTGAGGGTATCGATTTGGATGCCTAAGGAATCCAATTTGATGCGCGCGATTTCTTGGTCGACTTCTAGCGGAACTGTGTGGACGGCGTTTGCCAATTTGCCTTTGTTATCCACCAGGTATTTAGCTGCCATCGCTTGTCCGGCAAAGCTCATGTCCATTACAGCGGCCGGATGGCCTTCGGCCGCGGCCAGGTTGATCAAGCGGCCTTCGCCTAGAATGTAGAGTTGACGGCCGTCTGGCATCACATATTCATCTACAAACGGCCGTACACGCCGTGGCCCATTTTGTGACATCTCATTCAAGGCATTGATATTGATTTCGATATCGAAATGACCGGAGTTGGCCATCAAAGCACCGTTTTTCATGACTTCGAAATGGTGTTTATCCATAACATGCATATCACCAGTGGCGCTGACGAAGATATCGCCAATCGGAGCTGCTTCCAACATTGGCATGACGCGGAACCCGTCCATGACCGCTTCAAGTGCTTTTAGATGGTCGATTTCGGTGACAATGACATTGGCACCCAAACCACGCGCACGCATGGCGATACCGCGGCTGCACCAGCCATAACCAGCAACAACGACATTGCGACCGGCGATGAGGTAATTGGTGGCACGAATGATGCCATCCATGGTGGATTGGCCCGTGCCATAACGATTGTCAAACAAATGTTTGGTCAATGCGTCATTAACGGCCATCATTGGGAATTCGAGTGCGCCATCATTGGCCATCGCGCGCAGACGTACGATGCCGGTGGTGGTTTCTTCGGTGCCACCGATGACATTGGGCATGACTTCGCGACGTGTTCGATGCAAGGTGCTGACGAGGTCGGCACCATCATCCATGATGATGTTGGGTTTGTGGTCGAGGACAGCATTGATATGTTTGTGATAAGTTTCGTTATCCTCACCTTTTATGGCGTAAACAGGAATCTCGAAATGACTGACCAACGAAGCCGCGAC
>CAYGMR010000474.1:0-1500 GCA_964350725.1 uncultured Ardenticatenaceae bacterium
CTGGGACAGTTGGTAAATCTGCCCAATGGCCATTACATGTCTGGTTGCCAGACGCGATGGAAGGCCCCACACCGGTTAGCGCCGTTATTCATGCGGCCGCTATGGTTTCCGCCGGTATCTACATGATTTTACGCATTTTCCCGCTGATTGCTGTTGGCATGGGGCCGGAGGGGACACCGACTGTGGGTTATATCATTGCTGGCATCGGTGCTTTTACAGCCTTGATGGCGGCAACAATTGCCACGACCCAAAACGATGTCAAAGGCGTACTGGCTTATTCCACGATTTCACAGCTTGGTTTTATGGTAGCGGCCGTTGGTATTGGTGCTTATGTCGCGGCGGCGTTCCATTTAATTACCCATGGCTTTTTCAAAGCGCTGCTCTTCCTGGCTTCAGGTTCGGTGATTCATGGGATGGAACATGGTGCACACGAAGTCCACGACCACCATACAGATCCGCAAGATATGCGCTTTATGGGCGGCTTGCGTAAGAAGATGCCGTTTACATTCTGGACATTCTTGATTGGTGGTTTGGCTCTGTCAGGTCTGCCATTGGTTACAGCCGGTTTCTGGTCAAAAGATGAGATTTTTGCCGATGCCTGGCATCAATGGGTGGCAAATGGCGACATCATGGCTTTGACAGCTTTCGTTATGTTGGCGTTTGCGGCATTGTTGACAGCTTTCTACACGATGCGCCAAATTAGTTTGACTTTCTTGGGTAAACCACGCAGCCCATTGGCTGAAAATGCGCATGAGAGCAATGGCTTTATGACGACGCCGTTGGTTTTGTTGGCTGTGTTTGCTGTGGCCGTCGGTTGGGGTGGTATTCCCGAGAGTTTCCCCGTTATTGGGCCTGTAGTGAATTACAATTTCTTTCATCATTTTGTAGGGTCAACCATTCACGAAACGATGCATGAATTGTTTGAAGCTGGACTGGTGGATGTTGAGATTGTTTCTTTGCCGTTTGCTATTGCTCCATTGAGCACATCGTTGGTCGTCGCTTTGGGTGGTTTGTTCTTGGGCTGGTTGGTATACGGCCGTAAACCGCTCAAATCTGGTCAACAAGACCCACTCATGCGTCCGCTGGGGCCACTTTACACTTTCCTGAACCGCAAATGGTATTGGGATGAACTCTATCAAATACTCTTCATTCGTCCGACCGTCTATTTCTCTGAAGTGGTCGCATACGAAGTCATCGACAAAGGTATCATTGACGGCATTTTACACCTTATTGCGCGTGCATTCTACGGATTTGGCAAATATGTGCGCAGCTTCGAAATGGCTGTCTTTGGCGATGCTGTCGACTGGGTTAAGGATCAATTCTTGGCATTTGCTAAAGAAACCCGTCAATTACAAACTGGTAAGATTCAGGAATACGCACTCATTTCTACACTCATTGCGTGTGCCTTAATCATCGTTATCTTGCTTATTAATGCAGGTTGGTTTACCCAACTGTTCTAATTAGGACTGAGGACAATGGACTCGATTTTTGACAATATCC
>CAYGMR010000474.1:1554-4628 GCA_964350725.1 uncultured Ardenticatenaceae bacterium
GCATTCAATTTGAAGTGTTTCACACCTGGTTCCCCGAATTGGGCTCAAGTTTCCATATGGGGATCGATGGCATCAGCCTGACGATGTTCTTGCTGACCACCATCCTCACACCGCTCGCCATTTTGGCTTCCTTTTCAATTGAAGAACGGGTCAAGACGTATATGGCACTTTTCTTGATCATGGAAACTGCGATGTTGGGCTTGTTTGCCTCGCTCGATTTGATGATATTCTTCATCTTCTGGGAATTCGGTCTGGTACCGATGTACTTCCTCATTAAGATTTGGGGTGGGGCTGACCGTGAATACGCTTCGTTTAAATTCATCATCTACACTATGGCTGGTAGTTTAGGCTTGCTGCTGTCTATTCAAATTATTGGTGTTTCCACCGGCACATTTGACATCTTGGAGTTGTATGATGTCTGGGTGAATCTGCCCGCGGGTGGTACGCTGCCCAATATTGGATTGTCTGTAGATACGGTTAAGACGGTTGCTTTTTGGGCGTTTTTTATCGCATTCGCCATCAAAGTGCCTATCTGGCCATTCCACACATGGCTGCCTGATGCCCATACGCAAGCACCCACAGCCGGCTCAATGGTATTGGCTGGTGTTTTATTGAAACTTGGTGCTTATGGTTTCTTGCGCCTTGTCATTCCGTTATTCCCCGAACAAGCACATGTGACCGCGGGTATTCTCGCGACTTTAGGCATGTTAAGTATTGTGATGGGAGGGTATGCTGCCTTTGGGCAGTGGGACTTTAAACGGTTGGTTGCCTACTCATCGGTTAACCATATGGGCTTTGTGGTTTTGGGCTTGGCTGTGTTTGCCTATACGTATGGTTTGGAAGGCCGCACTGCTGCGCTTTCAAATGATGCCATTATGGCGGCGAATGGCGCTGTTTTCCAGATGTTTAATCATGGCCTTTCGGCAGCAGCAATGTTCTTTATGGTGGGTGTAATCTATGATCGTGCCCATACACGGGACCTCAAGCGCTTTGGCGGCTTATGGGGAATTGTGCCTGTGTTTGGTGGCATTTTGATTTTTTCCAGCATGGCCTCCTTGGGTTTGCCTGGCCTCAATGGCTTTGTAAGCGAATTCATGGTGGTGCGCGGTTCTTGGAATGTTTTCACCGTGCAATTGGCTATTTCAATGTTGGGTCTATTAATGACTGGTGCTTATATTTTGAAGGCAATTGGCGAAACACTTCATGGTCCCATCAAGGACGAGTGGCGCGGCCTGAAAGATATGACGTTCCGCGAACACCTGGTCATTTGGCCGCTCATGGTTCTGATGCTGAGTTTAGGTATTTGGCCGCAATGGGTTGTAGTGTTTATTAACGATACAATGACCAAGATTCTGGGTTAGACGAATATGGAATTCCCGTATCTATCAATTATTGCATTGTCGCCCATTGTGGCGGCGATCATCATTTTGTTGTTGCCCAAGGAGCGTGGTGAAGATGCTCGTATGCTTGGGTTGGCAACCATGATTTTAGGGTTGATTCTGTCACTGTATGTTTATGTGACATATCATCAGAATATACCTGTGCCAGGAACACCCTGGGCTGAAACGCTCATGTTCATGCAGGAGCTCCCCTGGATTCCAAGCATTGGCATCAATTATATCGTTGGTGTTGATGGCTTGAGCGCCACTTTGGTGCTGTTGACGTCCATTGTCGGCCTGGGTGGTGTGTTGATCTCTTGGAGTATTGAGGATCGTCCGCGTGAGTTTTATGCTTTCTTCATGCTTTTGGTGGCTGGTGTGCAGGGTGTGTTTATAGCAGTAGACGGCTTTTTGCTCTTCTTCTTCTACGAACTGGCTGTCCTCCCTATGTACATCATGATTGTCATTTGGGGCTGGAAGGAACGGCGCGAATATGCGGCGATGAAGTTGACGCTCTATTTGTTGATCGGCAGTTTTATCTCCTTTATTGCTTTCCTGGTGCTTTACTGGCAATTGCCTGCGCAGGGTTTGGAATCAACATTCGACTTGCGAGTTTGGTCAGAGGCGCAGTTCCCGTTTAATGTGCAAATCATCTGGTTTATGCCGTTGTTCTTGGGTTTTGCTGTCTTAGCAGGTATTTGGCCCTTACATAACTGGTCTCCTGATGGTCATGTGGCTGCACCAACGGCCGTTTCTATGATACATGCTGGTGTGTTAATGAAACTGGGTGCGTATGCTTCCTTGCGTATCGGCATTCAATCGTTGCCGGAGGGAACCACCTATTGGATGCCGTTTGTCATCCTGCTCACACTCGTTAATGTAGTGTATGGAGCCTTTGTCGCCATGCGCCAACGAGATATGAAATATCTAATTGGATATTCTAGTGTGAGTCATATGGGACTCGTTTCGATGGGCTTTGCCGCCATGACCCTCACCGGATTTTTGGGTGCAGGCATCCAGATGGTAAGCCATGGTATCATGACGGCGCTTTTCTTTGCTATCGTCGGCATGGTTTATGATCGTGCCCACACACGCAACATGGATGATCTCAGTGGTATGCGCAAAGCATTACCCTTCTTAACCATACCGTTCATCATAGCCGGTCTCGTTTCTATGGGTATGCCAGGGTTGTCTGGCTTTATCGCCGAATTCCCCATATTTATGGGGGTATGGAATGGCAATAGTTTGAACTTGAGCGGTACAGCATTAAACCTAAACCCCGCCAATTATTACAATTGGATAGCTATCATCGCCGTGTTGGCCATTATTATTACGGCCGCTTATATTTTGCGGGCTGTGCAGAAAGTCTTCTTTGGTGATTACGACGCTGATAGATGGCATGATATGCGTCCGATCTTGACCATTGATAAATTGGTAATTTTCATGTTCTGTGCCATTTTAATCATCATCGGTGTTTTCCCCGGTGTCATCGCTCCAGTGGTTGAATCGGGAATGATACCCATTGTTAACCGCTTACAAGAAGCACAACAGGCAGGTAATTTTATTGACACCATGCAAACCACAGCATTTAACCTGGCTACATTGTTGGGAGGTGCCTAAGTGACATCAAATATTACTTTCTCTTGGGTCGCAGCAATCGCACCAGAAATATGTTTGCTCATTTTGCTTGTTATT
>CAYGMR010000475.1:0-4625 GCA_964350725.1 uncultured Ardenticatenaceae bacterium
AAAAAGTGGTTCCGCTCGCTAAAGCCTGAATTTCCACCAGCAACGGCCGTGTTCCTTCCATGGTCACAGCAATCGCAGACCCCGGCGCATTAATCTGCCTTTCGGCCAAAAATGCTTCAGATGGGTTTGGTACTTCGACCATACCACGTTCAACCATCTCAAACACACCGACTTCGCTTGTAGCCCCAAAACGATTTTTAACACTGCGCAGCAACCGATAGCGATGAAATGGATCCCCTTCCAAATAAAGCACTGTATCCACAATATGTTCTAATACACGCGGTCCGGCGATCGCGCCTTCTTTAGTTACATGCCCCACCAAAAATACTGTCACACCCGTTTCCTTGGCTAATTCCTGGAAACGCGAAGCGCATTCACGTACCTGGCTGACACTACCCGCCGAAGATTTCAACTCATCAGTATAAGTTGTCTGAATACTATCCACAATTAACAAAACCGGTTTTACTTCTTGAACATGATCAAGGATAACCTGCAAATTTGTTTCTGTAACCAAAAATAAATCCCGTGCATCTAGCTGTAGGCGATCCGCCCGCATTTTGATTTGACGAGCACTTTCTTCGCCCGATACGTATAAGGCCGGGCCATGTTTGTTGGCCATGGTTGCTGTGATTTCAAGCAGCAAAGTTGATTTTCCAATTCCGGGATCACCGCCAACCAATACCAAAGAGCCGGGCACCATGCCACCTCCCAGCACACGCGAAAACTCCTGGTTAGGCAGTTGTAATCGGTCAACACCGTCGGTGGTGATTTCAGGTAAACGCACGGGTTTGCTGACGATACCGCTGCGTTGACGTTTTGGGGTAGAAACGGCCGTTTCAGAAACAACTATTTCCTCATCCATCGTATCAAATTTACCACAACGAGGGCAGCGCCCCATATAAGCCGGAGTTGTGCGTCCACATGCACGACAAACATATTGGGTCTTCGATTTGGCCATCTATAAGATCCTCCAGAATTTTTTAGGTGAACACGGCAATGTATTTTGAATCACCACGTTTGCACATTTCGCATAATTGTAATTTTCAACCATGGGTTATGAATTAAATCCGTGGCAAAAAGAAAAACTGCAAAGATAATGTTGAGTTAGAACAAATGTAACCTACCATTTTCCCTGAGAAAACCACAAAACAAGAGCAAATTTGTATCAAAGTTCTTTTTGTGGTTTACCTATAACCAAAACCTAACAATTTAACCAAAACCTAACAATTCAGTGATTCCGTAACTATTATTGAAAGGAATCAATCCTAAGATTGGTCGTGGCATAGAATATAATACATTGGATAATAGCACAAAAGTTCGTTTAGCTTCCAGCTTTGATCTAACTGGCTCCTGATGAAAAATAGGTTTGTCAACTTTAAAGTACATGATGAAACAAAGAAGTAACGCTTTCGACCTAAATTCGCATATGATATACTTTTTATAATGATAAATTGGCAATCAATCTTTTTTAATAGCTTTTGGATTTTAGGCTTAGCCGTACTCCTAGCCGCTTTCAGCTATCAATATTGGGCAGCGACTCAGGAAAACAAACGTCTCCGTGTACAATTAAATCAACCCATTTTTATGCGTTTTTTTTGGCTAAGTATGGCTTTAATTGGCGTAGGCCTTGCAGGTACCTCTACAAGTTTATGGGAAATAATAATTTGGATTCTATTGTCGCTATTTAGTCTGCTAAATATCCTCCGGTTACGTCAATAATAGATATATTTGGAGCTTTTAATCATATGGAACTCAAACGATACGTTCAACTCATCTGGCATTGGGCATGGCTAATCATTTTAGGTGTCGTCATTGCTGGTGGAGTCGCATATTTATTTAACAAAAATACCACACCAATTTATAGGTCAGCTTCTCGACTTTTAATCGACCAAGCCCCTGGCAGTGGCAATGGCAACGATTATTCTCAATTGCTAGTGGAACAACGACTAGCACAGACATACACTGAAATTCTAACTACCTATGCCGTTCTGCAAGCAACCGCTGAGCGTCTTGAGTATCCTTATGATGTTGATACTTTCAAAAGCAAAATTTCAGTATCTGCTCCCCCTGAGACCCAAATATTAACCATCACCGCCACAGATAAAGATCCTGAGTTTGCTGCCAAAATCGCCAATACCCTTGGGGAAGTATTTATCGAGCAAAATCAAAATCGTGAAAACCTAAGGTATGCAGACCCAATTCAGAATTGGGAAGCACGTATTGCCGAACTTGGAACACAAATTGAGAACTTAGAAATCGAAATCAATCAAGCCGATAGACCCAAAACACCAGAAGGGCAAGCCGCTTTATCACAATTACAAACCCGCTTAAACGAAGCCCAAATCCGTTATACCGAAGCCTTCAATAATCTAAACCAATTACAACTTGAACAAGCAAAAGAAAACAGCAATGTTATTGTCATCGAACCAGCACGCGCGTCAAAATCTCCTATCCAGCCACGCACAGAGACAAACACATTATTAGCTGCGATTATTGGCGGATTAATGGCAGTGGGCGTGATTTTCATTATTGAATATTTAGATGATGCCCTTAAAACCCAAGAACAAATCTCAGAAGATACGGGGCTGACAACTTTAGGTGCAATTGCTCAAATCAAAGCAGAAAATCCTTCAGATGTATTAATTACGTATAAACAACCACGCGATCCGATTTCTGAAGCGTATCGTGCTTTGCGTACCAATCTAAACTTTTCGGCCGTTGATGGTGAGTTAAAGAGCATTTTAGCCACAAGTTCATCACCAGGAGAAGGCAAATCCACAACAGTAGCGAACCTAGCAGTGACTATGTCACAAACCGGCAAAAAAGTAATCATCGTTGATTCCGACTTACGGAGACCAACCCAACATGCAATTTTTGAGCTATCAAATAATCATGGTCTAACGACTGCAATTCTTGACAATTCCACATCTGCTACAGAACACTTGCAACAAACAAAAGTAAAAGGCCTGCGACTGCTTCCAAGCGGACCTATCCCCCCCAATCCTGCAGAATTGTTAAATTCGCATCGCATGTCCCAAATCATCGATGAGCTCAAAGAAGATGCTGATATTATTTTGTTTGATACACCGCCAGTTTTGACGGTTACAGATGCAAATATTTTGGCACCAAAAGTAGATGGCTGTTTGATAGTTGCCTATGCAGGTAAAACACGACGTGATGTTTTCATTGAAGCGGTGGATCGCTTGCGTAAAACAAATTCACCGGTTTTTGGCGCAGTTCTTAATCGCCTGAACCCCAAACATGGTAAGACTTATTACTATTATCATAATTATTATGAAAACCAGACCCCAAAAAGCGGGAAAACTCGATCAAATCGCTTTCCTGATTGGATTCCCGGATTTAATAAACATTAAGATATATGGAAACAACACCAATCACAACACAAACAAATCAATCAAATAGTTCTGTCAAATTACTTATGATACTGGGGGTATTGTGGTTGTTATTGGCAGCGGCTTTACTTTTTTATCAAGTTGCCGCGCCTCCCCAGGTGGAAATCACGTGGGAAACGGCTACCGAACAAAATACAGTCGGGTTTTACATATACCGCAGCAATGAACCAGACGGTGAATTCATACTTGTCAACGGTAACAATCTCATAAAAAGTTTGGGATCACCTGTTTCAGGTGCAAGTTATACTTATTTCGATAGCGAAGTTATAGCAGGACAAACCTATTATTATGTCCTTGAAGAAGTTGAGTCTGACTCCACCCGCAACCGGTATGAAGATGATATGTTTGCTTATGAAGTGCCGAAAATGTCTTGGTGGGTAGTGGTTCTGACTGCCGCGAGTGTTATAATCGGCTTGGTGTTACTTATTGCGGGATTAAAAGAGGATAGGAATTTATGACAGAAATAACCAGCCAACCACAAATTGCCAATGATTTAATCTGGCGACTTCTTGATAATAATGCGGTAGTCGTCTCACCACATGTTGGAGAAGTGCGTGTATTAAATGGCATTGGTACCGTTATCTGGCAATTACTTGTCGAAAAAAAGAACCCAGAGCAAATTGAAAATTTTCTCGTTGAAAACTACGATGTCTCACATGAAGATGCTCAAAATGACATTCAAGAATTCTTCAAAGATTTGACCGATCGTGGTATTTTAATTTGGAATTCTTAATACGTTTTCCCACACAAGTCCAAGCAGTTACAATTCTGCAAGTCATCTTAATATAAAAGGTTGCATCTGTTTCTAGTAAGCAAACTATGCAAACACGTAATCATATCGAATATGAGGTTCAAGTTTTATGCATAAGCAATCCCTGCGAAAAAAAGCCGTCTTTATTGCCTTTATCATTGCCTTCATTTGCATTTTCCCACTTTATGTTAATGCTTTTCCATCTGATTTTGTAGATTCTCTACAGGTGGACACAACACAGACTCGTTTGGTTAATTCTTCTGAAAATGGTTTAAGTTTCACAATTCGCACGCCAGATTTTAAGTTGCAAAATAATGTTGTTGAAGTGCCAGGACTTGGAAATGTGATCTCTACTCCTGGAGAGCCAATGCTGCCTTACTTTTCAACATTCATTGCTCTGCCGCCAGCAGCATCTAGTCAAGTTCATGTAAATGTTGGCGATGTTGTCGAAACGGCCGTTT
>CAYGMR010000476.1:0-4566 GCA_964350725.1 uncultured Ardenticatenaceae bacterium
GTGTAACTATACAGCCTCTCTGGCTGTGGCCGGTGTCCTCAGCGCGACACTATCCGGCTCGGTCAGAAGACACGGCCGGAGCACCTGAATAGTTATAAGAATAGTTGAAAAGGATAATAAAAGATGAGATTTGGTTACTTTGATGATGAAACACGAGAATATGTGATCACACGTCCCAATACACCCTTGCCCTGGATAAACTATTTGGGCAGTCAGGATTACTTTGGTTTGATATCGAACACAGCTGGCGGTTATTCCTTTTATCGAGATGCGCGTTTGCGGCGTTTGACACGTTATCGTTACAACAATGTACCTTTTGATACTGGCGGCCGTTACTTGTATATTCGTGACGATACAACGGCCGAATTTTGGTCACCAAGTTGGCAGCCAACGCGCACAGAATTGGAAGATTATAGCTGCCGGCATGGCATGGGATACACCACTATATCCTCACGTAAAAATGGAATTCAAAGCCGCGCCCGCTATTTTGTGCCCCTGGACGAAAACCTCGAAATTTGGCAGGTAAATTTAACGAATCAACGTGCTACTGCTGCCAATATCTCCCTATTTTCCAGCATTGAATTCTGTTTATGGGACGCACAAGACGATGCGACCAATTACCAGCGCAACTTCAATATTGGCGAAGTTGAAGTGGAAGCAGGCATCATTTATCATAAAACGGAATATCGCGAACGACGCGATCATTTTGCTTATTTTGGCTGCTCGGCTGAGATTGTTGGTTTTGATACGCAGCGTGAAGCCTTTTTGGGTGCATATCGTGGCTGGGATAATCCTGCTGCGGTGGCGTGCGGTCGTTCAACTGATTCTATTGCCCACGGTTGGGCGCCGATTGGGTCGCACCATGTACAAATGACATTGGCTCCTGGCGAAAGCCGCGAGATTATTTTCGTTTTGGGTTATCATGAGAATCCGCGCGAGCAAAAGTTTGATCCGCCAACTTCACAAACAATCAATAAACAACTTGTCAAGCCACGCATCCAGCATTATTTGGATGGAGACAATGTTGAAGCCGCCTTCTTGGAATTGCGTGCCTATTGGGATCGACTGCTGCAAATCTTCCAAGTTGAAACGCCTGATGAACATACCAATCGCATGGTCAATATTTGGAACGCTTATCAATGTATGGTTACGTTTAATATGTCACGTTCAGCATCGTATTTTGAATCGGGCATCGGCCGTGGCATGGGTTTCCGCGATTCTAATCAAGATTTGTTGGGATTTGTGCATATGATTCCTGAGCGTGCCCGCGAACGTATTTTGGATATCGCGGCTACACAACTGCCCTCCGGTGGTGCGTATCATCAATACCAGCCGCTGACCAAACGTGGTAATGATGCCGTGGGTGGCAATTTTAATGATGATCCGCTTTGGTTGATTTTGGGAACGGCCGCCTACATCAAAGAAACGGCCGATTACACCATCCTCGATGTGTTAGTCCCCTACGATAACAAACCCGGCAGTGAAAAACCGTTATATGATCATCTGCAACGCAGCATCCAATACACCTTGGATCGCCTTGGCCCGCATGAACTGCCTCTGATTGGTCGTGCAGATTGGAACGATTGTTTGAACCTGAACACCTTTTCTGAAGAGCCAGGTGAATCATTCCAGACGACCACCACAAAAGATGGTAAGGTGGCCGAATCTGTCTTTATCGCTGGTTTGTTTGTGTTGGCGGCAAAGGAAATGGCGCAATTGGCTGAGGAATACGGCCGTTCACAAGATGCCCCCTTCTACCAACAAACCGCAGCCGATATGACCGCAACCACCTTAAAAGCAGGCTGGGATGGTCAATGGTTTTTGCGTGCCTATGATGATTTTAGCGACAAAGTTGGCTCGCAAACTTGTGCAGAAGGTCAAATCTTCATTGAGCCGCAAGGCATGTGTGTCATGGCGGGGATTGGTGTAGAGGACGGACAAGCGCAGCAAGCGTTGGATAGTGTGGGCGAACGATTGGCAACCCCCCATGGGATCGTTTTACAGCAGCCTCCCTTTTCCCATTATTATCTGAACCTGGGCGAGATTTCAACCTATCCGCCCGGTTATAAAGAAAACGCGGGCATCTTCTGCCACACAAACCCCTGGATCATGATCGCTGAAGCGCAACTAGGTAATAATGAACGTGCATTTGATTATTACCAGCGTATCAATCCCTCTGCGCGTGAATCGATCAGTGAAATTCATCGTAGTGAACCCTTTGTCTATGCTCAAATGATTGCCGGACGGGATGCAGCCACCCATGGTGAAGCCAAGAACTCCTGGTTGTCGGGTACGGCCGCTTGGAATTATGTGGCCATTACCCATTGGATTTTGGGGGTGCGGCCCACCTACAGCGGTTTACAGATCGCGCCGGTTGTGCCCAACGATTGGCCTGGATTCAAAACATCGCGCCGCTTTCGTGGGGTCGATTATTTGATTAATGTGGAACGGGTTGGTGAGGGGAATGATGTAGCGTTGTTTGTAGACGGCCGTAGCGTTCCTGGCAATATTGTGTCTGCACCCGCCGACGACGCTAAAACCGTGAATGTAAAAGTTCAATTAGGCAAAAAATAAAATATTTGGTAGGGGCGGGACGCTTGGGAATGGCGTTCGCAACGCGAAAGACACCTTCTCCCAAGCGTCTCGCCCGCTTTTTTGCAGAGATGCGGGTTAGACAGGTGGGAGAAAATTCGTTGGTGAATTGACGATGTATTCCCCACCTGCCCAACCCCTACCAGAAATGATGTTAGAGATGAGAAATGACAAAATACGGTTATTTTGACGATGAAAATCGGGAATATGTGATTACCAATCCCAAAACACCGGTCAAATGGATCAATTACATCGGGACTCTGGATTTTGGTGGATTTGTGGATCATACGGGTGGCATGTTACTTTGTGCCCAAGACCCGGCACTGAATCGTATCCTCAAATATATCCCCCAATTGCCGGCCTCTGATTTCAAAGCCAGCACGGTCTATCTACGTTTAAAACAAGGAGAGGACTACTTTGTTTTCTCACCCTTTTTTGCGCCCACACTGACAGATTATGATCGCTATGAATGTCATGTAGGTTTGGGATACACACGTATTGTCAGCGAGATACGTGGTTTGCGGACCGAGGTGACATTTTTTGTGCCCAACGCGGGTAAGCAAGTGATCCAGGATTTACAAGTCACAAACCTGACAACAGAGGCTGTAGATGTGGATGTGATTCCGGTTGTAGAATACACACATCCTGATGCACTTAAACAGTTTAACAACGCCGACTGGGTGCCACAAACAATGCAGAGCCAAGCCGTAATGGCTGAAAATGGTTGTCTCACATTATTGCAGGCTCCGTTTATGTTAAAAGAGAGCAAAGTCAATTATTACACATCAAACTATCCAGCAGCCTCTTTTGAAACAGATCGCCAGAAATTTTTGGGCGGGAATGGCTATGGCAGTTGGGCCAATCCGTTAAGCCTGCAAGCGGCGGAATTGACCAACAGTTTAGCATTACGCGGCGATAATATTGCCGCGCTTTGTCACCATCTCCCCGCTATACAAGCGAACGAAACACAGCGTATCGTGATGCAGTTGGGTCAGGCACAGAGTTATGGCTCTGCTTCCGTGGATATTGAACGTTTTCGGGATACGGCCGTAGTGGATGCTGCCTTCAAGGAAATAGCTGATTTTTGGGATGACTATCTATCCAAAATGCAGGTTAAAACCCCCGATGCCGATCTGGATCGCATGTTGAACATCCACAATCCGCGCCAATGTTACATCACCATGAATTGGTCACGTTATTTGTCCCTCTATCAATTAGGCTTGGGTGCCCGTGGCATGGGCGTGCGTGATAGCTCGCAAGATGTGATTGGTGTGTTGGCGGGTGCGCCACAGGAAGGTAAAGCTCTCTTGCGCAAGCTGTTGCAAGTGCAGAATCCTGATGGTTCGGCCATGCACCAATTTAACCCGTTGACGATGGAAGCCAATGGGGGTGATTCACGCGAAAAAGAAGATGGCCCTGGCTTTTACAGCGACGATCATTTGTGGACAGTTTTAGCTGTCACTGCTTATCTGAAAGAAAGTGGTGATATGGCTTTTCTGGATGAACAGATTCCTTATTATTGCCATGAGTGTGCAGCCAGCCAGATTGAAACGGGCAGCGTTTGGGAGCATCTGCAACGTGCTGTTGCGTTCACAGGGCGCACAGTTGGTAGGCATGGTTTGCCGTTGCTTGGTTTTGCTGATTGGAATGATACAGTTAATTTAGGCACAGGTGCGGAATCGTTGTTTACAGCAAATTTGTATGGCTGGGCTGTGGGCGAGTTGATTGAATTGGCGGGTGTTTTGGGAGAAACGGCCGTTGCTCAAACCCTCACCGCTGCTTATACAGAAATGGAGCAGCGCGTCAATGACCAGGCGTGGGATGGTGACTGGTATGTGCGTTATTTTGATGCCGACAGCAGCCCCATTGGTTCACACGATAATGAGGCGGGTCAGATATTCACCAATGGTCAATCTTGGCCAGTGTTGTCTGGCTTCGCCACACCCGAACGCGCGCAAAAAGCCTTAGATGCCG
>CAYGMR010000477.1:0-4563 GCA_964350725.1 uncultured Ardenticatenaceae bacterium
TGCATCCAAACTGTTCTATGATGCCTATACGGCCGCCTTAGCGGGGTATGATGGAGATGAAATCCGCATTGCAGGCCATTCGCTGGGAAATCAAATGGCAACTTTGCTCGTCTTACAAACCTTAGAAGGCATTGAAGCGGGAGAAGTTGCCTCAAATTTACTGCCGTCCCGCCTAACTTTACTCGATCCTTTTTGGTCGCCATTGTCAAAAGATTATTTGGATGGCGAACGCACAGGAACTGTTTTGCGGCGCGATATTTTGCAAAAAATTATTCCGCAAGACATTGTGGTTGAATGGATACGCTCCTCCTTGTTAACAGAAGCAAGCATATTCGGTGAGTACACAGTGGAATTGCAAACACAAATACCATATACTGAATTGACCCCTAATTTTTGTGGGCCGCTCGATCAAATATGCCGTCATAATGCGGCATGGTACGTTTACTTTTTATCGTTTGGCGACGCTGCTCCACAAGAATGTTTAGCCGATGCAGGCGCAGAGGATTGTGTTGAAACTGGTGCTGATGTTCCTATGGCGCAAATGCCAACCAATGAATTACTTGAGTTGATACCATCGCCATATGGTTGGATTCAGGTGAAAGGGCCGGATGAGGAAGACGGCCGTATTACACCCCAAACGAATGATGATTGGTTTAATCGCGTTGAAATTGAAAAGGATGAATAAAGTATGCTGGCAAAAATAAAAGCACACCCTAAAAAATCAATCCTCTTTGGAATCATAGCTCTGTTGATCCTATTTATTTTGTGGTTGTTTCTAAAACCCTTTGGTCTACAACAAGAACCTGTTGCTAATCCTGCAGCCAGTTACCAAGATGCACTAACACGCATCAGCACCATTCAAGCAGCAGAAGAGGCAAGGGCTGAATTAAACCCAGTTTGTCATTCTAAATTACTGACGCATGGTGAAAAAACAGAAAAAGTCGTTGTTTTCTTTCATGGGTTTACCTCTTGCCCCGCACAATATGTGCCTTTGGCCGAAGATTTTTTTGAACGTGGCTACAACGTTTATCTTCCACGCCAACCTTATCATGGCATGAATGATAACATGACTACAGCACTCGAAGCCTTAACAGCCGAAGAACTAGCTGCTTATGGCTTTTCGGCCACAGATATTGCCCAAGGATTGGGAGACGATGTTGTCATTTCCGGTTTATCAGGGGGCGGATCAGTAGCTAGTTATATTGCTCAAGAGCGTGCCGACGTGGAATTAGCAGCACCCACCGCACCGTTTTTAGGCGTCGGTTTTATTCCCGCAGCCTTGACCAAACCAGTTACAAATTTAGGATTTCTGCTCCCCAATTTTTATTTGTGGTGGGATCCAACGACCAAAAATGAAAACCCTTCATCTTCTCCGTGGCAATATAATCGTTATCCTATTCATGCCTTGTTGGCTAATTTAGAACTCGGCTTTGTTGCTGCGCGTGATGCAAATTCAGTGTCACCTGAATCTGAAAATATTATGGTGATTAACAATGCAAATGATCACTCGGTCAACAATCAAGTGACGCTCGACCTCGTCAATATTTGGCGGGAACATGAAAATGCAACAGTAGATGTCTATGTTTTCGAGAAAGAACTTGGTTTACCACACGACATTATCTCTGTAGATAGAGCTGCGAGTCGCCCTGATATTGTCTATCCTGTTTTGTTACAACTGTTAGGTGCTGAGCCAACAAAATAGAACGAGGCCTTCGACAAGCTCAGACCTCGTTATCCGTTACCCCAGATTGGTGACTGCCTCGCCACTGATCAAATCAGTACCTAAAAACAAGCAGCCTGGTTTCAAACAGATTGTTAAAAATACCCTAGCTCCCCAGCCGCATGCGTCAGTTCGTCACGGAATTTCGGATGCGCGATATTGATGAGTGCACGCGCGCGTTCACGCACTGTTTTGCCATGTAATCTGGCGACACCATACTCAGTTACCACATAATGCACATCGTTGCGTGTAGTAACAACACCAGAGCCTTCATACAGCATCGGTACAATTCGGCTGAGCGTTTCTTGTTTGGCCGTTGATAAGAAAGCAACAATAGGCAATCCACCTTTCGAGCGAGCCGCTCCACGAATGAAGTCAACCTGGCCACCAGCCCCACTGTATAAACGTGCGCCAATTGAATCAGCGCAAACTTGGCCAGTCAGATCAACTTGAAGGGCTGAATTGATTGCGACCATCTTGTCGTTACGGGCAATGTTGAAGGGATCGTTGACATAATCTGTGGGATGCAGCTCAATCATGGGATTGTTATGCACAAAATCATAGAGGGGCTGTCCGCCAAACAAGAAGCCGGCCACAATTTTTCCCGGATGGAAGCTCTTTTTGGAGCAGTTAAACACACCACGGTTCACCATTTCAATGACACCATCTGAAAACAGTTCTGTATGAATCCCCAAATCCTTATGACCACCGAGGTGATGTAAAACAGCATCAGGAATGTTGCCGATGCCCATCTGTAAGGTGGCGCCATTGGGGATCATTTCAGCAATATATTCCCCAACGCGCATATGCAATTGTGAGGTGCCACCTTGTGGTACGATAGGCAGTTGGTAATCGGCTTCAACAATATGGTTTAAGCGACTTACATGAATGAAACTGGCACCCAAGGTGCGTGGCATTTGTTTGTTGATTTCGGCAATAATGATATTGGCTGACTCTGCGGCGGGTTTGGTCGTGCCAACTTCGACGCCAAAACTACAAAAACCATGTTCATCAGGTGGCGTTAAAGAGACCAACGCTGCATCGAGCGGCAGGGCATCGCCCTGAAAAAGCGAGGGGATTTCAGACAAGAACACCGGTGTGAAATCAGCACGTCCTTCTTGCACAGCTTTGCGCACATTATGGCCGATAAACAACGCATTGACGCGAAAAGCATGCGCATATTCTGGTTGCGCATAGGGTGCTTCTGCAAAGGTAAGGATATGTGTGATTTCGACATCACGTAATTCATCGGCACGGTTTGTGAGGCCAGCAACAAGCTTTTTGGGCACGCCAGCACCACCACCAAGATAAATGCGATCATACGAACGAATACTGGCAAGAGCGGTATCGACATCCGTTATCTTGCTGCGATAAAGTGATTCCCAGTTCATTTTCGTGGCCCCCAGGGTATTTTTGCTGTAAGTGGACGGCCGAGTGCAGCCGCTACATCTGGGTGTGCCAGATTTCCTTGATAAAGATTGATGCCATTGGCAAAGCCAGGCTCTTGTTCCAACATGCCAACAATGCCATATTCTCCAATCGCTTTTAAGTAAGGTAATAATGCATTGGTAATGCCATAGCTTGTGGTGCGGGCAACGGCCGAAGGCACGTTAGGCACACAATAATGGATCACTTCATCGACAACAAACGTAGGATCACGATGGGTAGTGGGTCGGCTGGTCTCAACACAGCCACCATCGTCGATGGAAAAATCAATAATGACAGAACCGGGGCGCATGCGTCGAACCATATTGCGTGTGATTACTTGTTCGGCACGGCGGCCTGGGTTTTGGATAGCCCCGACAAGCACATCAGCAAAGCTGGTTACGCGGCGCAAGCTGTGTCGTGTGGCCAACATGGTAGTAATACGGCCGTTAAAACGATCATCCAAATATTGCAGCTTGCGAATATCGTTGTCTAACACAATCACTTGTGATCCGACACCCAAAAACGCACGGGCTGCATTCGACCCTAATACGCCAGCACCAACAATCGCGACTGAGCCACGCGGCACGCCCGGAATGCCACCCAACAAGGTGCCACGACCGCCGTGTGTATTCATTAATAATTGCCCGGCAATGATGGGCGCTAAACGACCAGAGGCTTCACTAATAGGCACAAGAATAGGCTTGACGCCATCCCTATTTTCTATGGTTTCATTCGCAACGGCCGTTATCTCACGCTCAACCAGGGCATCATACAAATCAGATGAAGCAACTTGTAGGTGCAAAAACGAAAATATCGTTTGGCCGGGGCGAAATAGCTTATGCTCATCTAATACGGGGCGCGCTACTTTAACGACAATATCGGAACGGCCGTAGACTTCAGCCGCAGAATAAACAATCTTGCCGCCCAGTTCAGCATATTCTTCATCAGTAAAACCAGAACCCAATCCGGCTCCTTTTTCAATATAAACCGTATGTCCAGCTTGTACCAGGCCCAAGACCCCAGCCGGGGTCAGGCCAACGCGTGCCTCCCCTTCCAGACTACGTGCTTCTTTAGGCACTCCAAATTCCATCATTCTTTCCTCATGAGCAAAAGGGCAAAGTTGCAAAGTTACAGGGTGGCAAAGTAAATCCTTTTTTACTCTGTTAACATGCAACAATACGACAATGCAACCTTATATTTTGAAAATTTATTGTGTGTTCAAGTTCAAGTCTAACCCAAATAAAATATTTGTGGAGTGAACAATGTAACCCAAACAGGCTGACATCTATCACACAGTGACGACTGCAAATATTGAGACTAACGTTTTTCTTCTCGCGAGGGGGTATTTTTCACAAGATTCGGGCTTCTTAAGCGGAAAGTGCTGCAAGGCTGATTAGCTGAATAATTTTGTATCA
>CAYGMR010000478.1:0-4562 GCA_964350725.1 uncultured Ardenticatenaceae bacterium
CCGCGCTCGACCTCGAATTTGAAGAGGAGGCTGACGCCACAACCTTCGCCGACAGCTCCGGTGGGAGTAATGATGCTACCTGTACGGGCGGAACTTGTCCGACGGCAGGTGTGAACGGCCGTTTCGGCAATGGGGTGAGTTTCTCAGCGGCGTCGGGACAATATTTAACCGTTCCCAGTGGCAACATCGACCAACTTAATCCAAAATCACTTACGCTCTCTGCCTGGATACGGCCGACCTGGTTGCCGGGCACGATGGGTTATGCGCCGACGGTTCTGGCGCTCCAGGATAGCAGCGGCGCCTCTTACGCCTTACGCATTAGTGACGACTACAGCGCTCTGGTAATGGGCAACGGCACGGAGTTAAAGTCGGTCGCCAACGACTTTGAGCATAATCTCTGGACGCATGTTGCCGTCGTTATCGATGGTAATCAATGGACGGCCTATGTTAACGGCCAGGCACGCGGGACGGTGAGCCAGACCTTCCCCGATGGTGACGGCTTGCCGTTCCATATCGGGGCTTCATATAGCACGTTTAACTTCTTTGAAGGTCAAATAGATGAGGTGGTCGTCTGGCCGCGCGCATTGTCAGCCGGAGAAGTCAGCGATGTCTTTAGCGCTGCGCTGGCGATTTATGACCTCGACGAAGTGGCTGGCGCGACGACTTTCTTGAACGCGACCAACAATGGCTACAACGCAACCTGTTCTGGTAACAGCTGCCCGGCGCTAGGCCAACCAGGCGTTTCCTACACGGCCGCACAGTTCGATGGCGTCAACGATGTTTTGACGATCAACCCGCAGAGTGAGATAGAAGGGCTGATCACCTATGATTTTGAAACGGCCGTAGGTCCAGAATGGAGCAGCACAAAAACGAAAACTGGCACGCGTGGCGGAGAAACCACCACCTACCTGGGTCAATTTGAGAACGAGCAGATCACGCTCGACCTGAGCAGCTTGCCAGAACATGATACCGTTGTCATCTCCTTCGACGTCTATGTTATCGACGATTGGGAAGGGAACAGTACCATCGGTGGCCCGGATATCTTTGAGTGGGGTGTGGACGGCACCACTGTGCTGCAAACGAGCTTTTCTAACATCAGCCAGGCAAACGCCTACCAAGCTTATCCGGGGGCGAAGCCTTCTTCAATCGGCGGCATCACGCTTTATCAACATGCCGACTGCACTGGCAACACAGTCACCATTCGCAATGATGTTTACGATATGGGTGATACGGCAGTGGGCAACAACGAGGCTGGCTGCTACGATCGGCCGACGGATACGGTTGCCGTCCTTTACAAGAACCAAGGTTGGGGTGGCAATAGCTGGACAATCAATCCGCAGACGAATACCTTCCCCACGCTGCCCGGAGACATCCCCAACAATGATATATCATCTGTGCGCGTCTGGGCTGTCGGCAATGCGCCGCGCACAGGCAGCATCGGGTTGCTCGACACAGAGTTTGACTCTGATGCAACCATTTATCGGCAGACGACAACGCTTTCAAACCATACGGCCGACGCGCTTCAGCTTTACTTCATGGCGCAGACACCGCAGAATTTCCCCAAGTCATGGGGCATCGATAACATCGAGATATCCGTCGAACGTGACAGCAGTTTACCGCTGTTCAACAGTTCTTTCACCCTGTCCGCCTGGGCGCAGCGCGACACGACCGGCACAACTGACGCCATCTTTGCGCAGGGCGAGGCCACGACCAATCAGGGGCTCTTCATGGGGTTCCGCGCGGACGACAAGTTCGTTTGTGGCTTTACCGGCGATAATTTGGTTACCGACGCCAGCTTCACTGATACGCTTTGGAATCATTGGGCCTGTACCTACGATGCCACAACCGGCACACGCACTATCTATCGCAACGGCGCCCAGGTGGCACAGGACACGGCCGTTGCCAATTATGTCGGCATCGGCGCGACGACCATCGGGCGGCGCTTCGATGGCTGGCCATTCTCTGGGAGCATTGACGAGGTCGCGATTTGGCTGGATGCACTGCCGATGGAGTCTATCGCCGAATTGGCCACTAAAGTGAAGGTAGAAGATGAGGCGACGATGGGTGCGCTTTTAGCTACCACAGACGGTGACAACACCTATGCGCTGAGCAGCCTGACGCTGCGCGAGACGGCGACATCGTTGGGCAGCGCGGCACAGACGCTGACGCGCACGCTGGCAGTTGATGCCGATGCGCCTCTGGTCACGATTGAGGCACCCGTGAGTGGGGTTGTCGTGCCCGGCTTGCTCGAAGCGGCCGTGAAAGTGGGGGGATCTGCTGCTGATGCCACTTCTTCCATCGCCACGGTTGAGGTGCAGGTGGATGGTGGCGCCTGGTCAATAACAGACGGGACGGAGTCATGGACCTATTTGCTCGACCTCACCGATTTGTCCGCAGGGGCACATACGGTAACGGCGCGTGCGACCGACATTTTGGGTCAGGTTGGGCCGTCGACAAGCGTGGGATTCACGCTTGACAGCAGTGCACCCTTGCTGACAGTTGTGCAGCCGGACGCCCGCCCGACGCGCAATGCTGCCGGTGCGTGGGTTGTGCCGATGTCCGGTACAGCCAGTGACGCAAACGGCGTCGCCAGCATAGAAGTGCTGCTGCAAGGTGTCGGGGACGCGGTCGGGCTGGGTTGGCAGTCAGCCGTGCTCAACAATGGGAATTGGTCACTCGATTATGTCTTGCCGCCTTTCGATGCCAACGGCGACAGCATGGCTGAACCTAATGGGGAGTACCAGATATTCCTGCGCGGAACCGATGGCGTGGGCAATGTCACCCAAGATCCACCCCAGGCTGGTTCGCTGACAGTTGATGCTGCCCCGCCAACTATCACGTTGACCAATCCGCTCTCTACAACCACAGTTATCTCAACGGCCGTTACGTTTACTGGGCTGGTGAACGACGCAAGCGCTATCGCAGCGGTAGAAGTGAACTTCACCCCGGCTAGCCATATCGCCGCTTTGGACGGCTCGCTGCTGCATTTACCCTTCGATGAGAATCAGGCGACCAGTTTTTTCCCTGACCAGTCGGGAACCAATCTTTCCGCCAGTTGTCCGAGCGGCAGTTGTCCGCTCGTGGATCAGCCTGGTCAGCGCGGTCGTGCAGTCTTCTTCGATGGCGCCGCCCATCATCTGCAAGCACCAGACAGCGACAGTATCGACTTTGCTGCCCAGCAGGATTTCAGCGTGGCGCTGTGGGTGATGGCCGATCCTGCCCAGCCGGACACCAGTTCCAACGAAAACAGCATTGTCGAGAAACATGATGGTGGCGATGGCGGTTTCCCCTTTGCTGTTCGCTACCGCAACGACAGCGGGCTGGTGATTGCCTCGCGTTCTGACGGCAGTGTGCAGCCGACCGTTTCCTCCTCACAAGTGATTAACGACGGAAAATTCCACCATGTCGCTTTTGTCAAGGCTGGTGACACCCTCTTCCTTTATGTAGATGGGGTATTGGCCGATTCCACCCTCGACACGACGACGGGTGACACGCGCAACGGAGCTAAGCTGTTCCTAGGCATGCGCGGAGATGCGCTGCGGCACTTCAAGGGCAGCATGGATGAATTACTTATTTACGACCGTGCGCTGAATGCCTGGGAGGTGACCGACTTATACAACTATGGGTTTGGTGTCTGGGAAACGGCCGTTCTCAGCGGTAATGCTTGGAGCTACGACCTGCCGGAAGGCGTAGATGGGTTAGATAATATCTACCAATTGAATGCGCGTGGCAGTGACAGCCAGGGCAACATCACTGACCTTGGCGGACAGCGTCTGTGGCGGGGCGAAATTGACACGCGTCCGCCGGCATTAACCTTTGAGGCTGTCACAAACACAGCGGGTGGCTTCACGACCACAACCTATAATTGCACTGCCTCTGACTTCAATCTGGATGAGACGGCCGTCTGTGACAACAGCGGCAGTCCGCCGCCCATCTTCCGCGCAGGCGATCGGACATCAACCACCTATGATGAGGTCAACCTTTGGTATGCCAGTATCATCACAGACACAGCACGTCTGTACAGTATTAAAGCCACGCGCACCTACTCGGAGGCAGCCAACAGCGGCGCGCAGATGCAAGCTTGTGATTTATACGGCCGTTGCGCAACGGCCGATCTCGTGATAGAAGGCTCGACGATCGCCGTGACACGTGCCGCCAGTGACACCGTCACAAATACGCTTGGGGCCGAAATCATTTCGCCATCTTCCGGCACAGTGATTACAGCAACGACCCCTATCTCCGTGAGCGGTTTTGCCCACGCCCAAAATGGGTTGAGCGAGCTGACCGTTACGGTGGATGGCACGCCCGCCAATACACTCACCTGGCCTGATCCATCAACGACCAGCACATCGTGGAGCTTTAGCTGGACGCCGCCAAGCGAGGGCATATTCCTCTTGGAGGCGATGGTTACAGATTGGAATGGCACGACGGCAAACGGCGAACTGCCTGTTACGCTCTATGTCGACAGCAGCAGCCCAGAAATTAACATCACGCCTCTGGTTTTAACTACCACCCACCAATTGGGCGCAGAGATGGTGCAGTTAGGCGGAACGGCCGTTGAT
>CAYGMR010000479.1:0-4558 GCA_964350725.1 uncultured Ardenticatenaceae bacterium
CCTGACCAATGTGCATCGCGACGAAATCCTCGATGAAGCCGAACTGCCACGTCGATATACCGCCTATACACCCTGTTTTCGGCGTGAGAAGATGAGCGCAGGCAAAGATGTGCGTGGCATCAAGCGCGGCCATCAATTCGACAAAGTGGAGATGTACCAATTTGTCAAACCGGGCGAGGCACCTGCTGCGTTAGAAGCGATGAAGCAGCACGCCATTGATATTTGTGAAGCCCTTGGTTTTCGTTATCGGGTTTTGGAGTTGGCAACAGGTGACATGAGTTACGCCTCGGTGAAGACATATGATGTTGAAATTTGGTCAGCAGGTTGTCAGGAATGGCTCGAAGTCAGTTCGGCAAGTAACTGCACCGATTTTCAGGCGCGGCGTGCCAATGCCAAATACCGGCCAGCAGAAGGTGGTCGGCCCCAATTTATGCATACACTGAATGCCAGTGGGTTAGCACTGCCCCGTGTGATGATTGCCATCATGGAGAATAATCAACAGGCGGATGGTAGTATTGTGGTGCCGGAGGTGTTACGGCCGTATATGGGTGGCCTAGAAGTCATTCGATAAAATAAAGTAAAGGATTGGCGTAGGGGTTTGGCGTGCTAAACCCCTCCTACGGAGCATTTTATGTCATTAAATTTGGCTGGTCTGAAAATTGGCCATGCAACAAATACAGAATTTCATACAGGCTGCACAGTTGTCTTGTGCCCGCCTGGTACAGTGGGCAGCGTCGATGTACGTGGCCCAGCACCCGGCAGCCGTGAATTTGCCTTGTTAGGGCCAAACAAACCGTATGAAAAGGAAATCCATGCTGTTGTTCTGACAGGTGGGAGCGCCTTTGGTTTGGCAACGGCCGATGGTGTCATGCGTTATCTGGCTGAACGCGACATCGGTCATTATACACCGATTATGCGTATACCTATTGTACCCGCGGCAGTCGTTTTTGATTTAGGGCTTGGGCATGGTCAGTTTTTACCAGATGCGAATATGGGCTATGCTGCCTGTGACGCGGCTCATGCTGGTGGCCCCATTTTGCAAGGCAATGTGGGCGCTGGTGCTGGTGTGACCGTTGGTAAATGGTGTGGTTTTGATGGCTTAATGAAGGGCGGCTTTGGTGTGGCGAGCTGCGTTGAAGGTGATTTGGAAGTAACGGCCGTTGCTGTTGTCAATGCCATTGGTGATGTCGTCAATGAAGACGGCACTGTGTTGGCTGGTTCGCGTAATGACAAAGGCGGTTGGTCAGTTGAACAATTCCCGCAGCGTTACAAAAAATTTGAACCGCCCTTGACCGACGGGATGCACACCACCCTCGTGGTTGTCGCGACCAATGCCCATCTGACCAAAACAGAAACCAACAGATTGGCGGTACATGCCCATGATGGTCTGGCGATTGCAATCCGACCGGCACATATGCGCCATGATGGCGACACGGCGTTTGCTTTAAGCACAGGGCGCGTAGAAGCAGACAATGATCTTGTTTCCAATTTGGCTGTCTTGATGACTGCTGAAGCGATTCGAAATGGCGTCAGGCATGCCGCTTCCGTTGGCACAGTACCGGGTCTTGCTGATAAATAATATGTCTAAATTCGTGAAATCAGTGCGATTCGCGGCAAAAAAATACCAACGAATTAGCAATTCCCCTGCGTGGATGAACGATAGTTTTGCAAACATTTCCTGAGATGCCACGCTTTTTTGTGGAAGCGGCGGGCATTCGCACAGGGTATTACATGCTTGGTGCGTCGCAGAAACCTCCTGTTTTGCTGCTGCATGGTATGTCGACGGCCGCTGACAGCTTTCGTGAAACCATGAATGGGTTGGCGGCTGATTTTTGGTTAATCGCACCTGATATACCTGGATTTGGGCATAGTGGCGTGTTACGGCCGTATACCATCCCAAACCTTGTGGCGTGGCTGATGGCATTTTGCCAAGCATTAAAATTGCCATCAGTTGCCCTGATTGGGCATTCCTTTGGCGGATTATTGGCAGCTTCGTTCGCTATCAATCAGCCACAAGCAATTACAAAACTGCTGCTTGTTGCACCCTCGATTTTGAGCAGCACGATTTACCCGACATTCTTGCAAAGGATTGCCATTTCTTTGCGGCTTGTTGATATTGGATCTGCAATTAGCCAATCACCACTTTGGGTAAAACGCCAAATAAAAACGCCTTTTTATGCCCCTGAAAAACAGGATGAAACCGTCTGGCAGCGGCGTTTGCAGGATTATGCACAGGCACGCCAATCGGCAGATGTGATGAAGGCGGCGGCATTTTATGATTTACGGCCGTTGCTCCCGCAGATTAAACAACCAGTTTGTCTTGTTTGGGGGCAAAATGATACAGTTGTTGATCCCAACGATGCGCAGAGATTAGCTGCCTTGCTGCCCCATGTGCAGATACAAACCGTGCCCGAATCTGGACATGTTGTTATTTTAGAGCAGCCGAAGGCTTTCCAAGCGATTGCCAGAGCGTTTTTCAACGCTGATTTGCCAGCAAAAGATTGAACATCTTGTTTTTTTATGTTCATCTAACATAATCGCGTTATCATAACGCACGTAAAAAATAGTGATTAGTGAGGATGGAGTATGACTGAAAAAGTACAATCAAATGAATCTTATAGCTTTAAAGCTGAAATAAAACAACTGCTCAATATTTTGGCACATTCCCTTTACAAAGATCAAGACATCTTCTTGCGTGAATTGGTTTCAAATGCTTCTGATGCCTTGACACGTATGCATTTCGAGAGCCTGACAAATCGGGATGTGTTGGATGTGGATGCCGAACTGGCCATTCATATTGAAGTGCCTGAAGTTGAAGAGGATGAACCTAAGCGTATCATTGTCAAGGATAGTGGTATTGGCATGAATCATGAAGAATTGGTAATGAATTTAGGCACGATTGCGCAGTCAGGTGCGCGTGAATTCATGGCCAAGGTAGATGACGAAAATTTTGATGTCAGTGATGTTATCGGTCAGTTTGGCGTTGGGTTTTATTCGGTATTTATGGTCGCTGAAGAGGTGCGTGTGGTTTCACGCAGCTATCGTCAGGATGATACGGCCGTTGCGTGGATATCAGACGGCAGTGATAACTTTGTGGTTGAGCCTGCTGACAAAAGCGACCGTGGCACTGAAATTCATATTACTTTGAAAAAAGGTGCAGCCGAGTTTGCCAGCGAATGGAAATTACGCCAAATCGTCAAGAAATATTCTGACTTTGTGCGTTATCCTATTTATGTTGGGGAAAACCAGGCCAATGAGCAAAGCTCCTTGTGGCGCAAAACACCTTCCGAAGCGACCGAAGAAGAGTATAACCAGTTCTATCAGCAAATGACGATGGATTTTGAAGCGCCTCTGCTGACGATTCATTTTAGCTCCGATTCTCCGATCCATTTACGTGCTTTGCTTTTTATCCCCAGCAAACGTGAACCGGGCATGATGGCGCTGCGTAAAGAGCCGGGTGTGCTGCTTTATTCCCACAATGTACTTATTCAGGAATATTGTTCAGATTTGCTGCCTGATTGGCTCAATTTTGTTGATGGTGTTGTCGATTCTGAAGATTTACCCCTTAATGTTAGCCGTGAGACAGTGCAGCAAAATCGTATCATGCGTCATCTGGGTAAAACCATTCGCAAGCGCGTGTTGAGAGAACTAAAGAAGCTTGCAGAAAAGGATCCAGAGAAGTATAAGCAGTTTTGGGATGAATACGGCCGGGCCTTCAAAGAAGGTGTTGCTATGGATCCAAGTGCCAAAGAAGACCTCTTACCCCTCTTCCGTTATCATTCCTCCAAGAGCGGGGCCGAATTGAGTTCGCTCACGGCTTATGTTGAACGCATGCCGGAATCCCAAGAAGAAATTTATTATGTTTTGGGCAATGATGCCGACACCGTCGCACAGAGTCCGCATCTCGATCCTTTTAAAGCTCGTGATATTGAAGTGTTGTACTGGGTCGACCCCCTTGATGCTTTTATCGCACCCAGCTTGCAGGAATTTGACGGCAAGAAATTGCGTAATATTGATGATGCTGATTTAGATTTGCCAGAGGTTGAGGAATCGGATGAAGCTGCAGAAGAATCAGCCCTCGATGACAAAGCATTTAATTTGTTTGTTGGTCGTTGTGTAACGGTCCTGGGTGAGCGCGTGACTGAAGTCCGCGCATCAAAAGTGCTCAAAGATAGCCCCGTGCGCTTGGTATCGCCAGAAGATGCAGCCAATAAAGAAATGCAGCGTATTCAACGCTATCTGGATCAAAATTACGAAGTCCCCCAGAAAATCCTGGAAATCAATCGTAATCATCCTTTGATCGGCAATTTGGCCCACATGGCCGAAAATCAACCCGATAATGAGTTGATTGAACTATCGATTGAGCAATTGTATGCAAGCGCTTTAGTACAAGAGGGATTGCACCCCAACCCATCCCAAATGTTGCCACGCATTCAAGAGTTAATGTTGTTAGCGACGAAAGAATAACAAGAGACAAGCCTCTCAAATTTAGACGTGTGTAATCTTTAATATTGATTGCACACGTCTTTTTTTATGGCAGAACGTTGCTAAAATAGCC
>CAYGMR010000480.1:0-3605 GCA_964350725.1 uncultured Ardenticatenaceae bacterium
CTCAATTGCATGACCATCGCGCCGTACACGGGCAATATTCTTCATCATCTTTTCGAGCGCCGCCAGACTGGCTTCGGCTTTCGACTCTTGGTTTAAGCCCAGAATGGCATTAAAGGCAGTCAGGCCAAGCAGCACGAGAGTCGTGCTCCATTGCCCGGTGAAAATCTGGTTGACGATAGCCGCGCCCAACAACAGGATTTGCATGAAGTCCTGGTATTGGCGCAAGAACGCTTTCCAACCAGGCTCTTTGGCCTTGCCAGCCAGTTTGTTAGGGCCATACTGCTGTAATCGCTGCTGTGCTTCAGCCGCGCTCAGCCCTTTGGCCGGATCAACCTGGAGCTGCTCTGCAGCAGCTTCGGCGGTTAGGCCATACCACTTTGTTTGTGTCTCATTTGCTTCTGCCATTATTTTTCTCCTCCACTATCAAAAGTAACTAGAGATAGAAAATCTGTTAATCTCATCTCTCTTAATCTTGTTGTTTTATTGAGCTACTGACAAGCGAGTCGCCATCAGAAAGCCTATTACAGTAAAAAGTACTATAACATCGTCAACGTGGCTCCGGTGGCAAAAGCCTGAACACACAGACTAACCAGCTCTGCCGTCAATGCCTTCGGGCGGGTTAGAGATAAATAGGGCCTTTAGTAGACAGTGGGCACAAACCGGTACGGATAATCTGGCTCCACATAATCGCCTTTTGGTTGGCGCTCTGGGAACTTCACAAGTTCGCGTGCCACTTCTTCATAAGGTATTACGTTGAGCAGATGGGAAATGCAATTCAGACGTGCCTTACGCTTGTCGTTGCCATTGACTATATTCCAGGGATTTTCTTCAGTATCGGTAGCGGCGAACATGGCGTCACGCGCTCGTGAGTAGTCGTACCAATGGCTGTAGCTTTTTAAATCCATGGGAGTCAGCTTCCAAATCTTACGTGCGTCATCATCGCGTGCTTTTAAACGCAACGCCTGGATATCCATGCTTACTTCCAGCCAATACTTAATCAAAATAATGCCAGAATTGGTGATGGCTTGTTCAACCGGCGGGGTGTATTTCAAGAAGTAGTCTACTTGTTCAGGCGTAGCAAAACCCATGACGCGTTCTACCCCAGCTCGGTTGTACCAACTGCGGTCAAAGATCACGACTTCCCCAGCGGCAGGCAAATGGGGCATATAGCGCTGGAAATACATTTGTGATTTTTCGCGCTCGGTTGGTGCAGAAAGCGCAACAACGCGGAAGACGCGCGGGCTTGTTCGTTCGGTGATGCGTTTGATAACGCCACCTTTTCCGGCCGTATCACGTCCTTCAAACAAAATGCAGACTTTAGCACCACTGGCCTTTACCCATTCCTGCATTTTGACCAACTCTACTTGAAGTTTTTCCATTTCTTTTTCAAACGCTTTTTTCGAGAGCTTGGGGAGTGTCTCTGGTGTGTTTGTATTGGCACCGTCTTTTTTCTCGTGATGTTTGTTTTTTTTCTTTTTATTTTTGCCCATCAAATTTGCCTCCATCTAATAAAATTATGCTTTAATAAAATTATACTTTACATTATCAAACCAGACAGCAAATTCAGCCAGCAAAATGATCGGCAAATATAGGCATCTTCAATATCAGCCTGTAAAGATCTCCGACAAATCAGATTTGCATAAATGGGCGTACGAGGGGGGAGGGACATCACTAGCAAGCGAAATGCTTATACGCCAAGTGCGGCTCATGAGAGTTTACAACATGTCCCAATGTTATATGGTGACTTGGCAGGTCGTGCCGTTAGCGATTGGCGGAATACCAGTTATAAAATGCAAATGGGTGTAGCAGGGGTATGGGCGTACTCTTGTACGCCCATTGATAGGGGTGGGTGTGTATGTTAGCTGATACACAAATTCATACTTAAACTAAGGTACATTAGTTTAACATAGTATATCCCATCGGTTGAATGGGGGAGTGGCCGCTGTGACTGCTTCCGACAGAGATTAAGATAGCATAGGCTTATGTTTCACTAGTTGGTGGCAGTTGTGGAATGACAACGGCCGTTTCTTGGGCGACATGTGACACAGCTTCCTGAGGCACGTCTTGTTCAATTGTGATTAAGCTAACAATCTGCTGACCCGCAGATGGCTGTGGCTGATGGTCAGTCGAATAGATTCCCAATTGTTTGCCGTTGCTACCAATCAAGAATAAGGGCACTGCCAGATTATCATAATAGCTTTGGTAATCTGCGTAGCTAAATTTCTCGGTAATCGACGTCACTTTAATCATCGCGCCCATCTCAAGCTGTCCCAAAAAATATTCGCAATTCATCTGCGTATTAAACAGAAAGCGTCCAGTTAATGATGGCACATCGATTTCGGCTGCGCTTTTCCCAGATTTGATTGGGGGTAACTGGTACACGTCAGCACGGCCAAAAACCTCTGAATAATGCAGCGTGGCCAATGAGTTAACTTCATTGTTAGATGTCAGCGCCAATAAACGGCCGATACCACTGAAATTAATCGTTTCTAAGGTTTCCTCATGCAAAATATTACCGTAATGCGTTTGCAATCCATCCATTTGCGCTGTTTTAAGATTGTCTAAATTTGTATCCACTAACAAGACGCGGAAACCTAATTCTTTGATGACCTCACCAATTGCGCGTGATAATGGACCCGCACCCACAAGCAACATACCCTGCGGATCTTTTTCAGATAAACCCAACCAGCGAGCCACGGGTGCGGCAGTGAGGCCATAAAAGACCACTGTCACAACAATCACCAAAAACGTCAATGATACCAACTGCGCAGCTTCTTCAATCCCTTCATGGACAAGTTCGAAAGCAAACACAGTAGCCACTGAAGCGGCCACAATCCCACGCGGAGCCATCCAAGAAAGGAACAGTCGTTCACGCCAGGTGAAGCGTGTGCCAATAGTGGAAACGATTATGGTTAACGGCCGTGCTACCACAATCAACACCACAACAAACGCCAAATCCAACCATACAAAATCTGAAAAATCTGAAATACTCAAGCGTGCTGCCAGCACTATGAACAAGACACCAATCAGCAAAACCTGTAAGTTTTCTTTAAATTCAGCGATAGGTTTGATCGATACCCAATGTTGGTTCGCCATTACGATGCCCATCACCGTCACAGTCACGAGGCCCGACTCAGTTACAATAGAGTTTGAAATCGCAAAAAATGCCACAACCAACATCAGCGCCACGCTGTTTAACAAATAATCAGGCACGAGATAGCGGCGCATCATTAATATAAGGATGCCAGCAGCCAACAAACCGGCGCCCACACCCACAAATGCAGTCTGGAAAATTCCAACCAGAACCAAGCCCGGTGCCTCAGCAAAGTTGCCTTGCCGGATGGCCTCAAACACAAATACAGCCAAAATAGCACCAACCGGATCGATTAAAATACCTTCCCACTTGAGGGCGGCACCAACTTGTCCACGCGGCCGTACCTGCCGCAGCAAGGGCATAACAACTGTCGGGCCCGTCACGATTAAAATTGCACCTAGCAGGACAGCCAGTGGCAGCGACATGCCTAAAATGTAATAAGCGCTTAACGAAGCAACCACCCAAGTTATAGCCGCTCCAATGCTAATCAAACGAAATACAGTACGCCCGA
>CAYGMR010000480.1:3615-4549 GCA_964350725.1 uncultured Ardenticatenaceae bacterium
TGTCCCGCGCCTGGCTGTCCAGAATCCCGTCACGTTCGGCGATGCGCAGCGTCAAGCCCCCCTCGAACAAGATAATTGCCACCGCGATTGAGACCAATGGAAAAAGTATTTCACCAAACATTTCAGTCGGATCAATTAAATGCAAAATGGGTCCAACTAAAAAGCCGAACACGAGCAACAGTAATATTGATGGCAATTGAATGCGCCACGCTAGCCATTGTGCCCCTACAGCTAAGATTAGTACACCGGCGACACCAATTAAAAGAGTTTCAGTCAAGATTGATTACCTCATTTCATGCAACATTCAGCGATTACCATCTGCTGGCATCTGTTCTAAATGTTTTTGTAATAATTGTGGGAAAGTATACAGTTCTTTTTACAATAAAATAATATACCTTGCAAATTACTGTAGCTCAATTAATTTGTAGTTATTGCCTTTTATCTCTAATTCTGCTAACTTTAGCCACTGTAGTTACCACCTAAAAATTGAAAGACATTACAGAAAATGAGTGATTTGGTTGCAAAGTTACGGAGTTGCAGGATCGTAAAACTACAAAGTGAGAAGATCACCTCCTACTTTGCCACTTTTTTCATTGTTACTTGCGGTTGATCCCACAAATAGGAGAGGTGCATGGAATATCCAACTATTAATCAGGGCACGATAGATGCAATTGTTGGCGGGTATCATGGCGATCCCTTCGCTGTTTTGGGGCCACAAGCGTATGCAGACGGCATCGTCATACGGGCACTGTTAACAAATGCAGCCGAAGCATCTGTGATGTTTAACAGTGATGACATCTATCCGATGCACAAATCGCACCCAGCGGGTTTCTTTGAAATCTACCTACCCGACCACACGGTGGGGCTGCCATACTTTTTGAAGATCACGAAGACAAGTGGCGAAACACTACTATACGAAGATACTTATGGGTTT
>CAYGMR010000481.1:0-1633 GCA_964350725.1 uncultured Ardenticatenaceae bacterium
GAGCTGCACCACACCAGGCGACCCTACGAGAGTGTCATCCACACCATCGAAGCCAAGGGCACCATCCCGCTGGCCGGTTTGCCCGGTTGTGGGGCAGTTGGTAGTGCTGCACGTGGTATCGTTGTTGGAACCAGATTGATCATGGAAATAGGCAGTGGCCTGGTTCTCGTCCATGGGCAGGAACAAAATGGCATCGCTGAGAGCATCCATCTGCTCGCCAGGTGTGAAATTGATCTCCATCGTCTGCACGGTGCCGGTCACGGGGCCGCCAATGGTCACGGCCGTACTGATGACCTGCGTGTTGGACAAAGTTGCATTGGGTGCAACTTCAGGCGCGGTGGCATCCAGACTCAAGGGCGCGGTGGTATAGTCCGCGTCTGGGGTGATATTTTCGATGGCATCCGTGGCCCTTACATTGATGCTGTAGCTGCCGCTGGGGTCGCTCAAAACGGCACCGTCATTATCGAAAACGGGCATCACATAATTGATGGACCAGGTGCCGTCGCCGTTGAGCGTTGCTGACTGCCAGCCCAAACCGGCCAGCGTTTGCTCTCCTTGCAGCAAGACTTCGACGGCCGTTACGCCACTGCCCGGCTGGCTACCTGCTGCGGGATCGGCGACCGTGCCGTTGATGGGCACTAACCAACGGCCGTTCTGATTCTGACTCGGCCGTATCGTCTCTGTGGGGGCCGTGATGTTGGTGCTGGGCGGGGTCGTGTCCAAAATGGTATACCATGTGGTTTCCGCGCTTTGATTGTCCACAGCATCAAAGGTGCGCAAATCAAACGTGTGCGGCCCATCGGACAAACTGCTTGTATCCCAAGTAGTGCTCCAGGTTTCGCTGCCATCGACATCCTGCCAACTGCTGCTGGTGTTAAGCTGCACCCGCGTAATGTAAGAGGTCTCGTCGGCAGCGTGGCCGGAGATGACCAGTTGGCCGGGACTGTTGACATAAGGGCCGGGCTGCGTTTGGCTGAAGAAGGCCGAATCGATGACCGCGGTGGGCGCATCGGCATCGACGGTGATTGTGTGCGTCGTCGATTGGCTGATGTCACCTAAGCGAGTTGTGGTCTCACGCAGGGTCAAGTTACCAAAGATCAGATCGCTGCTGTTTGCGCGCGGCAGTTGACAGGTTAGAACAGATTCATCTTCGACTTTGACCTTCTCATACAAATCCGCGATCTGGTCGCTGTCCAGAGCAATGGGCCAGATGCCAATCTCGTCCAGCGTGCCTTCGAAGAAACCGATGCTGTCGAATCGAGTGCCAAAAACCATGGGGCCATCACCACTATAGTTGGCTACGGCCGTGTCTTGTGCAATTTGCTGGCCATCACGATAAATTGTTCTCTGGCCATTGTTCATATCATAGGTACAGGCCCAATGGTGCCAGTTGTTGTCAGTGTAGGCGGTCGTCGTGTGTAGGTCATCATCGTAAAAAGCGCAGTAGAATAGGTCGTCATGAGCGAACCCAAATTGCAGACCATTGTTCTGGGTGTTCGTGCCCTGGGAGATGATAAAATCATTGCGACCTGTTGCATCACGCTTGGCCCAGGCAGACAGAGTGAAGGAGGAATTTCTGAGCGAGATATCGGTGTCGCTTTTAGCCACGTCGACGGTGACATTGTCCAGGCCG
>CAYGMR010000481.1:1643-4545 GCA_964350725.1 uncultured Ardenticatenaceae bacterium
TTCGATGTGGTAAATGGCCGTGTCGACGTCGGCGGTGTCGGGTACAACAAAAGATTGATCGATGCTGCCATGTTTGGGTGGGTAGACTGCCGGCCAGACGCGCATGGATGAGACGGCATCATTTTCATAAGCTGGCATTTGGTTCCGGCCAACATCGATCAACCAACTCGTCCCGCTAAAGCTCCCGTCTTTATATAGGCGAGTGGCCGTGTCGCTGCCGATGGTGACACAGCTTAATTGGTCATTTCCAACAGGCGTATCGCTGAGATTCGCCACATCAGAAATATGGGTATCGTGCGTGCCTGAACACCCGCTGTACTGGCTGCCATCGGCCCAGATCGTTACCCCTTGCCACGGGAGAACACCACCTATGGCATTATTAAATGGATATAACTGGTATTCGCCATTTGTATCTGCTGCTGCATTGGAAAAATCAGTGATTCGTTGATTATTGCCATCAATTTGTACATTGAATGTAGAGGCAGAACCGGTAACATCTGTGCGGCTGCCGCGCCAAAGGTTGCCAATGACATAGAGATCATAGGAGATAGTGACCGTATCATGATCGGGCAAATTGTTGAGATTCAATTCAGTCCCTCCGGAGGATTGATTTCGTAAATAGGTCGTCGTTTCACCGTCACGTGTCCCTGAAGCCGCAACCCCTTGTCCACTCCAGTTGGTCCAGTCTGAAAAGTCGCCCTGCTCAAAATCCCAGGCGTAGGTTGTGTCCGGTACCTGCCCACTGCCTTCAAGATCAATAAAGTCGTCGACGCCGTCGAACTGTGCGGCGGTATAGGCGACGCCTGCGACACCCATCGTCGGGCAGGAAGCCTCGGAACAGGCACCGTTGATGCTGTTGGGTACGGCATTGATGAATCTTGTTGATCCCTGCACTTCATCCAGGTCGAAGATGGCCACAGCGGTCTCAAAGACATCGGCGATTTCGGCCGCTGATAGGGTCCTATCGACCATCAGCAGTTCGTCCATATCGCCGTCCAAAGTATGAGAATCTGTGTCATCGCGGCCGATGTAAAAGGTATCCGCGCCGCCAAAAGTGGCTGTCGTCACGCGGCTGGCAACTTCTTGTCCGTCCCGATAAAGAGTCAGCGCCTTGGTGTCCTTGTCAAAGGTACAAGCATATTGATGCCATGCTGAATCAACATAGACTTCCGTCGTTTGTGCGCCGGGTTGGTTGTCGAAATTGCAATAAAGCTGATCATTGTCTAAAAAGACAAAGCGCATATGGCTTGTGTCTTTTTTGGCAAATGCAATGGTTTGGTAGCGGCCAAAATCGCTGCGCTTGACCCAGGCAGATATGGTGAAAGATTGGTTGCCCAGGCCGAGACTCGGGACAAAGAGCCCTTCATCGGTGCCGCCACCAAAGGAAACAGCATTGCCAATCTTGCCGCTCACGCCCGCGGCAGGACATTGTGTGCTGCAAGAAGCGTTTTTATTATTGCCAGATGAATCAGCGAAGACGGTGGCTCCTTCATCTTCATCAAAGTGAAACTCCAACAAGGGTTTGGGCTGGATGCAGGATAGCGCGACCGCAGTGAACGCATCGTTGTCAACCAGGCCAATATCGCCGCGCAGCCCACCCAGGGCGGTGATGGCGCGGTATTCGACTTCGCTGCCGTCTGAGGGCAGCCAGGCGGCTACCCATCCGCTGTTTTTCTCATCAGCACTGAGGGCTACGGTTACGCCATCGCCATCAACGCCTGTGTTCGTGAGGATAAATTCATCGCCGGTGCCGTTGGTCAGGCGTCGTGCAGCCAGTTCGCCGGTTGTGGAGCGGTAGGCGACAAGAGTTTGCCCGCTGATGTCGTCATAGGCAATGGCTGGCGCCCCGAGACGGCCGTCCGCCTGCGGCCAACCATCACCAGCACCCAAGACATTGAGGTTGCTGGACGTACCCTCATTGTCTACATCAGCGATGTTGATATTGCCGTCCCCAGCCCAAATAATAGTGTAGCTGTCGTCGTTCCAAACAATGTCCACAGCGCCCGAACTGCCGGTGAATGTCGCGACATCCTCTGTGGTTTGCACCACGGTCGTGTCTGGGATAGGTGTGATATGTACCGTGGTCTGCGTTCCGGCGCTGTTGGTCGCGGTCCAGGCGGCCATAAAATCGCTGCCGTCGCTGGCCACGGTCGGAGCGCCTACATGACCTGGGGCAGATCCAACAGCGAAGATAGCATGGGAAGACACGCTGTTGACCAGATGTGCTGCGGCGATAAACCCTCCAGCGCCGCTGTTCTCGACGGTACCCCAGAGCAGCATGCAGGTGCCGGCGTCATTACAGACGACATCGATGCCAGTGAAGGTTTTTGTGCTCTCGGTGAGGACGGTTGCTGAGGCTGTAACCGTCCCATCAATTTCGACCTGGTAGGCGGTGACCGCTTCACTGCCGTCGTTCTTTTTCTCGATGGCGGCGACGACAAATGGGGTCTCCCAGCCGTTGACAGGTGCGACAGCCACAGATACGGCCGTGCCAAACTGCCCCTGGATGGGTGACGGAAGGGATGCATCCCAGCCCCAGCGTGTCTGATCAAAGTCGGTCAAGCGCATCTGGCTGGTCAATTCATAGGAGGCAGTGTTGGTATCGTCAAAGGTTAGGCTGCTGACCAGCGATCCCTGTTCGCCGCTGTTAATGTCGACAGTCTGGGCCAGCGGGCTGCCGCTAACGCCCGCGGGTAGGGTCAAGGAGAGTTCGCCCACGAGGCTCTGGCCGCTGCGGAGATTGTTGATCGTTGTTGTGGTATAGACGAGGGTCGCCCCTGGTGACACGAAACCGTTCGTTGAAGTTTCGTCCACATAGAGGGCCACGGGGCTTTCATTCCAGACATTTGGGTTGTAAATCAGGGGATTGTTGGGGTCGGCCCACGGGGTTGTGGCCAGGGTG
>CAYGMR010000482.1:0-4543 GCA_964350725.1 uncultured Ardenticatenaceae bacterium
TTCCTCTTGCTGTGCGGATATAATTTTGTCCAATGATATCAAGCACCGCACCACGCGTTGTTCTTAAGGTTAAAGGCATCAAGTAGAGTCCCAACACAAGGGCCGGAAGAATGAGATGCTTAGGAGTCCCTCTACCACCAGTTGGAAGCCAGCCCAAATACACCCCAAAGAAAAGAATTAACAAGAGGGCCAGGAAGAAATTAGGAATTCCCTGGAACAACAAGATCAGGCCACGACTCAAATAATCGGCCGGGGTTTCACGCTTCAACGCGGCTAAGACCCCCAGGGGTATTCCGACAAGTGTCGCAACAAGAAGGCTCGCTAAAGTCAATTCTAAAGTGGCCGGTATCCGTTCCATAATAATGGGCAGAATAGGCTCAGCGAATCTCCAAGAGGTTCCAAAATCACCACGAAACACATTGCCAACATACGTAACGTATTGGACAAGAACTGGTTTATCTAAGCCATGTTCATGGTTGAATTCTTCAATGGCCGCTTCAGACGCAAGCTGACCAAGAACAATTCGAGCGGGGTTGCCCGTTAACCTAAGTAGGAAGAAAGTTACAAGGGTGATTCCCACCCAAACCATGATAAGTCTTAGAATTCTTCGTACCACCGCGGCCTCCAACAAAAGTTGTGGTTTTAATTATTCTCAATAAAAATGAAGATTACTTTCTTAAAAACGTGCGATACTTTAGGTCTTGCTTCCGGGAATTTGGAGTGAAGCGACAGAACCCCTGATCGTTAAATTCGTTTTTAGACGAATGTGTGTCTTGGGTTCTTCAGGGTTTGCAATGCGCTTCACGAGCAGCTCCGCCGCCATTTTGCCCATGTCATAGGTGGGTTGGGCCACCACCGTCAAAGGGGGACACAGATAAGGCGCCCAAAGCATGTCATCGAATCCGATCAAGGAGATATCATCGGGAATGGATAACCCCTTGCTTATAATGCCCCCAATTGCGCCAAGTGTCATCAGATTGTTGCAAGAAAATATGGCTGTCAATGGGCTTGTGCCATCGAGCAGTTTGACAGCACTATCGAACCCACTTTCCTGTCGGGAATTGCCTATGAACATAAGGTCGCTGTTCACTTGCAGTCCATGGTCCCTCAAAGCTTTGATATACCCTTCTTGACGCTCTTTCCCGGGTGTTAATTCCAAAGGCAGACCAATAAAACCAATTTGTCGATGCCCGTTTTCAATTAAGTAGGATACTGCCTTGTAGGCACCATCTATGTTTTCAACTGAAACACTATCAATTTGGGGGTGGCTAATGAATCGATCCATCGCCACAACAGGAATCCCACCATCAACGACTCTCTCAATATTTTCCATAACTTGGGAAGTACTTGTGATAATCAACCCTGCAACTTCTTCACTGCGCATGACATCAATGTACCAGCGCTCTTTATCAGGGTTTTCATCTGAATTACATAAAATTACTGAAAAACCGTTTTGATTGGCCACATCCTCGATGCCGCGAACAACAGAGGTAAAGAAAGGGTTCTGAATATCAGAAATAATCAACCCAATCACCAAACTTGTATGGGCCCGCAGTCGCTGCGCTGTGCGGCTAGGTCGATAACCCAAATCTTCAATTGCTTCGAGGACTTTGCTCCGCGTCTCATCGCTGACGTTATCACTTTTATTGGCAACGCGAGAAACCGTGGCAATGGACACCCCAGCAAAGTTAGCGACATCCATGGCAGTGACGGTTTTTCTATTATCTTTGAATGAAGACATATCTAAGTCCTTTTAAAGATCAAGCTAATGAAAATAAATCGATAACGAAAACAGCAGTGCACACCAAAAATGGAAAATGAAGGTAGGTGCAAGAATTTTCCTCTGTAAACGATTACAAGCTCATTGTAAACGTTTACATTCAGATTGTAAACGATTACATTCGGGATGTCAACAGGATTTTGGAAAGTAATATTATTTCTCTGGGTAAAAAAATTTGGGGAATTGGCTGTTGAAAAACAACGCTTAGATGGCTATTCTCTCCTGCGGACGCCAGATTAACAAACCGTATTGGCTCATTGACCCTGAGAGTGACCTGGCATATGTGACCACGATCATCGAGGAAAACTATGCTCATGTAGGGACGTGGGCAGACTATCGCAAAGGCTTATTGAGCGTTTGCGTGAACGGCCGTTGGTACAGCCAATTCAAGTGTTTGTTCATAATCAGGAAAAGGCGTGTGGATTTCGGATTCTTCAGACTGAACAGTAAGTAAACGTTAGCGGCATCAGTAGAGATGCATTTTGCTAGCTTCATAAACGGCCGTAACATGATACCAATTCTCCACCACAGCTTCATCTGCAATACTTTACAAAGTGATGGTTGTGCCATTGGTTTTGATACGGAAGCGCAGCTGGCTTACCCCACAGTGTGCTTACCATACGATCGTGGTCGATTTTGGCCTTGCTGGTGGCTTTGGTGATTAAGCGTGAATCATGCACATCAAAATCATCCGATCTAAACTAAAAAGCAAACATCAACGTATTTCCACCCATATCCACGTCGCCGAGATTGACTTAATCATTGTTACCATAGCCCAGTGAACGAGTGATTGTTCACTAAACTATTAATTTTTGTGTCTCATAATGCTTAGTACATTCCGGAAAAACCGGGGGGTAACGATAGTGTAACGTTGTTTCTGTAAATTCTGGCTTTGGTAAGCCATGAGGTATCCTAGAAGTTACCACTAACAAAATAGGAGAAACCCATGACCTACCAAACCGATTGTACCTTACCAGAAGAATTACTTGAAAAGATTGCCCACGAAGGGTTCGATGTGCTGCCTGACCTAATCCAAACCGTCATCAATATGGCAATGCAAATAGAGCGGCAAAAGCATCTCGGCGTCGGCCCATATGAACGCTCAAATGCACGGCAAGGACATGCAAATGGCTACAAACCCAAAACAGTCAACACGCGAGTAGGAAAAATCACCTTCGATGTGCCCCAGGTGCGCGCCGGTGGATTTTATCCAAGTGCCTTAGAAAAAGGGCTACGCAGTGAGCGTGCCTTGAAGTTGGCGCTAGCCGAAATGTATGTACAAGGTGTCTCGACACGTAAAGTGGCAGCGATCACTGAGCAGTTATGTGGCTTTGAAGTCACATCCACCCAAGTGAGTCGTGCGTACATTGAATTGGATGCACAGTTGACACAAGGGCGGGAACGGCCGGTAGGCGGATGACATATCTCTACCTTGATGCCCGGTATGAAAAAGTGCGCTTGGATGGACAGGTGCGTTCTGCTGCCATTTTGATAGCGTTGGGCGTCAATTTGGAGGGCAAACGCGAAGTACTAGGCATTAGTGTGTCACTCAGCGAACAAGAAGCCCACTGGCGCACCTTCTTGCAAAGTCTGGTGCAACGTGGGTTGGCGGGCATTGAACTGGTTATCTCAGATGCCCACATCGGTATTCAACAAGCTTGTCGCGCTGTTTTGGGTAGCTTGCCTTGGCAGCGTTGCCAATGTCACTTACAACGCAATGCACAGGCTTACGTTCCCAAACGGGATATGAAACGCGAAGTGGCTGCGGACATACGGGCCATCTTCAATGCAGCTAACCGGCAAGACGCTGAAACCTTGTTGGCACAAGCTATCAAAAAATATGCGTCAAAAGCAGCTAGATTAGCTGACTGGATGGAGGTAAACATTCCTGAAGGATTAACTGTTTTTTCGTTTCCTGATACGCACCGTCGTCTGCTCCGCACGACGAATTCACTAAAGCGCCTTAATCGTGAAATTCGCCGCCGTTCACGTGTTGCCACATTGTTCCCTAATGAAGCTTCTTGCTTACGCTTGGTAACTGCCGTTGTGATGGAAATTAGTGATGAGTGGCAAACCGGCCGTACTTACATGCGGTTGGACAATCTATAGTTTTCAACGTTCTGGTAATTTCTGGATTCTTTACTTTTACAGAAAAGATGTTGCTTTATCGGGGGAGATTTCATCATTAAATACTTGTTAGGACATTCGCTAGAGAAATCCTTGATATTTGAAGCATTATCCCTATTTTGAGTGGAATTTACATTTACCCAGCAACTTGAAGAAGTGCATAGAGTAGGTGAGCCTTTTTGCAGCCCATTTCCCGACACCGAACTCAAGTAGACAGTAGCAGTTGAATCTTGATCGAACTCTATTGAGATTCTTTCACCACCCTGTGGAGATGGAGTGCCAAGCGATTCCCAATTTACATAAGCACCTTCGGCATAAATGTGCGCTATTATGTAGCAGACAACGAAGACCAATCCGTCAACTAGGGTGCTTACAATAAGGCTTTGAATTCTCACTTGCTTACCTCGATGATTTGATTCATATATTGTCATTCAACACCCTGACATTACCCAATTGATCTATGTGTCCCACGTACATAGGATGGATTACAAGTCTTACGGCGGCTATTTCTGTGGGCAACGGCTGTTACCCAAATCATGGTTTGCAAAGAGTTACACAGCCAGGAATGGTGCCAGCGCAAAATAAACGGCCGTTTGCCCCTCTAATTCAGTTCTGTTAAAATTGTGAAAACTTGCA
>CAYGMR010000483.1:0-4541 GCA_964350725.1 uncultured Ardenticatenaceae bacterium
TTTATTTAGGGGTGGTAAAAGTAGGTCGGCTTTTTGGAGGGTGGCCAGGGCGGCTGGCAAAAGGTCGGAGGGGATAGTTGTTAAGGGTTGTATCTGGGATAGGGAACGGCCGTTGGCAGCACGCCACAATTGCGCCAAGGCATCATCTAACACAACCCCTACCGAGCCAGGGATATAGATCACATAACCGTTATCGGTTAATGTTAACAAACATTTTGGGGGATGCTGGTAGCGTATGCTTTCAGATTCAACCATCATACATGACTCTCAATTTCAATTTGCTGTAACTGTGCATGCAGCCACGGCAGCAGTTCAGCCAATGGTTTTTGTGGTAGTGTATGCAATATGTGCTGGATTTTGACCAAAACAGCTACCGATGCCTGTGGGATCACATGTTGTGGCCATAACTCCGTTTCACCTAAACGAAAAGCAATCTCATCTGCAGCGCTGAGGGTGAACGCAAAATCAAGCAGTTCAAGCAAACGCAGTGCACATTGGCGGCTTACTGTTTGCATTTGCGGCGTGATTGTCACTTGTTTTTGTCCATTTTCAGCAAACAAATCTGTTAAACCAAACCGTTTAATCACAAATTCCATTGTGCGTATAAATTGTGGATCGCCAAAATTAGATACGAGTGCCCATTGAAAAAGTTGAAAGATTTCAGAATCTGGTCGTTGACGCTGCGCTTGCACAACAGCCCGTTTTTGCATCAAATCCGGCCATGCACGGCGCACATCACGTGCCGCCAACAAGCGCCCTAAGGCATTTGTCGACACAGGGAAATGGCCATCGATCGGTTTGTTGAGCGCTTGTGTGGAAGGAACGGCCGTAATCTCTTGACGACCGCGCCACCGCCGGCCGATTTCGTCTCGTGTGCGTCGCCACAATTGGGATAGCCCGCCATTCTGCAGACTTTGTTTGACCTGGCTCCAATAATAACCGGGGCCATATCCAATTGGCTCGGCACCTGTATTGATGGGCAAAGTGGGTAAATCAAATAATTTTGGATCGGGATTTATGTCAAGGTAAGCACGGGTGTTCAGCAATAATAAAACGGCTGGCAATGTCCACGCCAAGCTCTCATCCGCATAATTTTTGATGATTGTAAACAAGGTATTGCGCTCAGACAGCACCCATTTGCGTGCATCGGGTACGTGCTGCCAGGAACCATGATGACGATGATAGACAATTGCGTTGGCTGCATACATGACTTCGTAGCCCGCCATCCATAAACGCCAACCCAAGTCGACATCTTCATAATAGGCAAAAAAGTCGCTGTCAAAGCCGCCGATGTCGAGGAAAACCGCGCGCTTGATCAGCATCGCACCACCGCAAGGAAATAATAATGGTTTGTCTTGGCCAAAAGCGGCGATGTCGCGGCTGCCATAACCGGGTTGACAGCCCCAGCCCATAAAATTGATGGCGGCATCGCCAAAATCGAGCGCTGTGCCATCCCAATTCAAAATGCGCGAGGCGACGCTGGTGATGTAGGGATTTTGTTGCAACGGCCGTAACAATTCCTTTAACCAGTTCACCTCAACGCGCATATCAGGATTAAGAATGACAACCCAATCCCCCTTGGCGGCGGCGACACCCGCATTATTGCCCGCAGCAAATCCCAAATTGGCGCCATTTTTCACGATACGCACCACGGGATAATTTTTTGCCACCCACGCCACCGAGCCATCCGTCGAGTCATTATCCGCTAGAATTAATTCAACCCGTGCCGCTGGATAATCGAGCAGCAACAAGGAATCCAAATTTGCCTGCAAATGCGCCAGGCTGTTGTAGTTGAGGATGATGATGGAGACGGATGGATATTCAGTCATCATAAAATTTCTAGTCAATGTCCTATAAAAGTCACAATCTGTTGGGAAACCTCTTCAAATGATTGTGTTTTTTGTACATACGCGCTTGCAGCTTGACCATATTTTTGGCGTAAGTCAGCATCTGTTAGCAGCCGGGTCAACATATCGGCCAACTGCTGCACCTCAGTTGCATCCTGATTGATTTTGATCACACTCTCATCTGGAAAAGCAGCAAACCCTCCCACGTTCGATACCAGTGTCGGGCAAGCATGCGCCATCAAGCGCACCAATGTTCCTGACATTTCGCCGCCAGTTGGCGCGGTACGCAGGTTAATGCCAATGTCAACTGCGTTAAGATAAGTTTGAAACGCACTATCATCTACGAAACCGGTCATTGTAACCACATCATTCAGATTTAATTCATCAATGAGCGCTTCCAGATTAGTGCCAGGAATCGGTTCCCCAACGATAACGTAATGGAAAGCGGGCAGTTTATGGCGACATTTTGCCAATGTGATCAGCACAAGATCAATGCGCTTTGAAGGGGCAATAAAGCCAAATGTACCCATCAATACAGTTTCCGGGGGTAAGTGAGCGATGGATGCTGGATAAACGGCCGTTTCCGGCATATCCGGCAATTTGACAGCATGTGGAATGTGGATCACATTCGCAGCTGGCCGCTTTTGTAAGATCGCCTGTTTAGCAAAGTCCGTATGCACAATAATGCCCAGACTCGTATCAACAATGCGCTCAAACAACGGGTATTCTGCTAGATTTGGCTGCTGCTGTCCAGCCAACAAAGAACGCGCCTGGGCAACACCAGCGAGGCCACCTGCATAGCCCATTTCACGCACATATGCGGCATCGCGGTCAGCGATCAACGTGCGATTTAAATGGAAAGCATGTAGATTAATTTCATGCAGCAGCGTGATTCCCGGATAGCGTAACATCGTCGTGTACTGTTTCTCATGAAAAGCGGGTGCATTGCCCATATGGTAAAAATAGAGATCATATTCGGCACGTAGGTGGGATGATTGTAGAAATTCGGTCAACGGCCGTATTCCATAATTGAGTTCTTGCTTTTCAGATGAAGCGGGGATCGTATTGCGTATTGCGTATTGCGTGGCAGAAAGATCGGCGCTGTCGATAAAGGCATCAATTTTGACGTGTTGTGCTAGATAGGGAAGCAATAACCCACAGTAATCAGCAATGCCAGATTGCTGCGGCGGCAATGGTGAAAAATGAGCGACGCGCATCATTGCGCCTCCGGTGCAACCACAAATATTTCGCCTGTCCATACATCTTCTTGCAGCGCTTGGGGTTTGTGGGCATAAATGCGCTCCAAAGTTGTAGAGCGCATTTCATAGGTATCCAAAGGAACTATCTCTGCAGAAAATGGTTTTTGACCGCCATTGGGTGTATTGATCCAGTAAATGGTTTGCCCAGCAGCTTGTCTGGCGGCGAGGGCGTTGTCGAATACGGCCGTTTCCACAAGCTCAGGATAACGAACAATAAACACATCATGGCCATAAATTGAACGTAAAGGTGTACCTAAAATATCCCCTTGTCCGACAGCTGCTTGATCATTAAAAAGCAGCAGCGAGTTTGGCTCTAGCTGGGCATTCAAGGTATCTAGTTTTTGCAATAGCCCCCGATGATCGACCTGGCTGATGAGGCCACGCGCCGACCAGGCCAACCCCAATAACCACGCCACCGTGAGGATGATGCCTGTCCCCTGCAGCAGCAATCTACGCATAAAATCGTGACGATCCACCGCAGCTCGATCTTTTCTCCAGGTTTTTATGGGTAAACTGCCAAGCAATTGACCAAGTAAAAAAGCGGCCGAAATGATGAAAAAGGGCACGACAGCGGGTATGTAACGCCGCATGACATAAACTTGCACAAAATTAGCGCTCACGTTCCACAGATAAACGGCCGAGAAGAGAAAACCAATGGCGAGAAAAACGGCCGTTTTGCGCTGCACACGCCAAATCAACAAACAACTCCCCAATACACCCAACCAAATCCCTAAGGGAGAAAGGTACCACCCCAAACGCAGCCAATTTTCATGGTTCAAAATCGGCAATTCGCCGCTGTTATAAGTATCCACCATGAATGTCGTTGCATTCAACACAGGTCGTAAGAACCAGCCATACGCGGCAAAAATCAAAACAACCCCTATCAAAGCGGCTAAAGCAGCACGACGATAACGACGTAATCCAGCCATACGGCCCTGTATACGCCGCGCACCCCATAAAAAGAGCAACCCTGCCAGCAAGGCAACCAACAACAATGGCCAGGCGTTCAAAAGCAAAAGTAATCCATAACCCATATGGGCGTAAAAATAAGGGGCGCTCTGCAAAACTGCGTGTAACATCGCATGCAAAAATAGGCCAATCAAAGGCACGAAAAAGAACCAATCGCTCCTTTCCAAACCACGACTCCAGCGCCACAATGCAAAGAGGGCAAAAATTGGCACGATGACAATGATGTCGATGCGCACAAAAAATAACGAACCCAAGGTGATACCGGCCAAAAATGCCCATAGATTGGATGGCTTACGTTCGTCTAACCACCGCATTAAGGCCCACAATCCCGTCCATAACAAAAACTGAGTCAGCGCTTCGGTAGTCGGATAACGAGCAAACCAGACTTGTAGACCGCAGAGTGACAACCCGAACAGAGCGAGAACGGCCGTTTTCCACCCACCCACTTCCCGTGCAACCAAATAAA
>CAYGMR010000484.1:0-4541 GCA_964350725.1 uncultured Ardenticatenaceae bacterium
ATTGTAACTCAACAGAAAAGTACAGTGACAGTGCCCAACGGGGTTATTATGGAAGGCAATATCATCAATTATTCAGAGCTTGGTTATAGACGTGTTGATATGCTTGTCACCATTACGTATGAATCTGATTTGCTGAAAGCAAAACAAATTATGGAACAAATTTTAGCTGAAAACGAACATGTTTTAGCTGAGCCAAAGCCAATTGTGGGGGTTGAGCTTTTGGGAGATAAGGGGGTTGATTTTTCTTTACGGCCGTTTGCAGCAGCAGATGCCTATTGGGATACCTTGTTTGAAGTCACAGAGCAAGTCAAACTCAGACTCACCGAAGCAGGCATTACCATTCCCGTTTTCCGACAAGATGTCAGGTTTATTCAGCCCGAGAATCCTACCACTGTAGGCTAGCACAAGACATACTTGCCAACATCATGATTGCAATTGCACGTATTGAGCGTAGATTTGAAAGAATTAAGAAACCTGAAGATTTTGTCATTGATGACAACGGAATTGATCGGCTTACTGGTATCACTATGATGCTCATTGCAATTGGTGAACAGTTAAAACAACTTGATAAAGCTGTCAATACTGAAAAACCCTAGTTCGTAAAAGCAAACACCTCCCGGTATAATCCCTCCTACATTTTATGCCCACAAGCCATTCAGTGTGCATGATATTCAAGTGGAGCGATTATGATCGGAGACATCCAATTATTTGCCGGCTCAGCCTCATCTGAGTTAGCCCGAAAAATTTCAGATTATGTTAATATACCTTTGAGCGGATGGGACATCGTACAATTCCCTAACGAAAATATCTTTGTGCGCTTACATGGCAGCGCACGTGGGCAGGATGCATACATCATTCAAACCCACGCACCACCACTGCACACCAACATTATGGAGATGCTCATTGCCATCGACTGCCTCAAACGGGACTCAGCCGAACGTGTCACTGTGGTCGTACCCTATATGTCCTATTCGCAAAGCGACAAAAAAGACCAGCCACGCGTGCCCATCTCAGCACGCCTGCTCGCCGATCTAATCGAAGCAGCTGGTGCCGACCGTTGGATGACAATTGATCTGCACAGCTCACAAATTCAAGGTTTTTATAAAATACCTGGTGATTCACTCACCGCATTCCATATTTTGGTCGAGTACATTAAGCAAAAAGAGCTAGATGCTGTTGTTGTGACACCTGATTTGGGCTTTGCGAAAAAAGGGCGCGACTATGCGCAAGCATTAAACATGCCGCTTGCTTTTGTCGAAAAAAGGCGCATTGGCAACGAGAACAAACGCCAGGCTCTTTCATTGATTGGTGATGTAACGGGCAAAGATGTGATCATCGTCGATGACTTGGTCGATACGGCCGGTTCCATGCAGGAAGCCGTTACCTTGATAAAAAAATGTGGGGCCAAAGATATTTATATCTCCTTCACCCACCCCGTCCTGTCAGACCCAGCTGTAAAACGGCTGGCTAAAATGCCCGTTAAAGAAATCATCACAACCGACACGCTGCCGATTCCACCAGAGAAAATGCTGCCCAACATCACCGTGCTGAGTGTATCGCGTTTATTAGGGGAAGTGATTTTGCGTTCACACGAAGGCCGCAGTGTGGGTGAATTGTTTAATGAATAAATCGATTGTGGCGCGATCGAGAGGCCGGCCAGGAGCAGAAACCACTTTGTTTAATGAAAATGAATGTGTAAGCATGCTAATACTAATTTAAGATTTAACTGATAAACTACTCGCTATGTTTAAGAAACTTGTCTCAAAAATCGTTGGTGACCCCAATAAAAAAATAATCAATGACCTTCAACCATTGGTAACAGAGATTGCCGATCTAGAACCTGGTTTAAAACAATTGTCTGATGACGAACTGCGGACGAAAACGGCCGTTTTGCGTGAACGTCATGAAAAGGGTGAAACATTAGATGATTTGCTGCCCGAAGCCTACGCCTTAGTGCGTGAAGCCTCTGTTCGCACCACCGGTATGCGTCAATATGATGTCCAAATCATGGGCGGCGTTTTACTGCATCGTGGTGAAGTTGTCGAAATGCGTACGGGCGAAGGGAAAACACTCGTTGCCACCCTGCCCCTCTTCCTGAATGCACTCACAGGCGAAGGCGTACATCTCGTCACCGTCAATGAATATCTAGCCAAACGCGATGGCGGCTGGATGGGGAAAATTTTTAGCCATTTGGGGCTCACCGTTGGTTGCATTGGGCCACAACAATTCTCGGCGCTCTATGATGCAGAATATGTGCACCCAGGCTCAGAACTCGAAGATGAGCGTCTTGTCCATTGGCGGCCGTGTACACGTCCACAAGCCTATCAAGCTGACATCACCTACGGCATCAGCAGCGAGTTTGGTTTTGATTATCTGCGCGATAACATGGTCAATAATCCAGCCAACCTTGTGCAACGCAAATTACAATTTGCAGTCATCGACGAAGTTGACAATGTGCTGATTGACGAGGCACGCACACCATTAATTATTTCTGGCCCTGCACCAAAATCTGGCAAAGAATATGCTCGCTTCTCGACTTATGTGCGCAATTTACGGCGCAACACAGCTGATGAAGATGAAGAGCCCAATGGGCATTATGACCTGGATGAAAAAAGCCGTTCGGTTAGCCTGACTGATATGGGTATTGCCGAAATCGAAAGCCGTATTCCAGAAATCGATGCAGACGCTGGCGACAGCTTGTATGACCCTCGCTTTTACCAGTTGACCTACTATCTAGACAACGCTATGCGCGCCCAATATCTCTTCAAACGGGATGTAAATTACGTCGTTCAGGATGGTCAGGTCATCATTGTGGATGATTTCACCGGACGCCTGATGCCCGGTCGGCGCTACTCTGATGGTCTGCATGAAGCCATCGAAGCCAAAGAAAACGTAGACATCAAACGTGAAACGGTCACAGTAGCCACCATTACCCTGCAAAACTATTTCCGGCTATACGAAAAACTGGCCGGTATGACGGGTACAGCGCTCACCGATGCTGAAGAGTTCGACGAAATTTATGAATTAGGAGTGATACATTGTCGATAAAAAGGAATTGGGGCCCGAAACAAAAAAAACCAAGGTTGAAGGGACAGACGCGATCAGCTACGTCGATCCCCAAACCAAAGAACCAGTTTTCTTCAAGCGTACCGACTTTAAAGATCAGATTTATGGTACTGAGCAAGCCAAAGATCAGGCCATTATTAATGAAATCAAACGTGTGCAAAAAACTGGCCGACCGACATTAGTTGGCACGACTTCAGTTGAGCACTCGGAGATGATCCACAACCAACTAGAGCGCGCTAATATTCCACATAGCGTTTTAAACGCCAAGATTCACCAATCAGAAGCATTGATCGTGGCACAAGCAGGACGCAAGGGCGCGGTTACAATTTCCACCAACATGGCTGGCCGTGGTACAGATATTTTGCTGGGCGGCAATGCTGAAGGCATGGCTGCCGAAACATTGGAAGCGGAATTATTTGATCGGCATTTGTTGACAAATCTTGCCTTGACATTATTCACGGATGGTGAAGCGCCAGCCCGTGATTATGCCACTCGTCAGCGTAAATTGAATCCAGAATTAGTAGATGGCTTGATTCGCATCAAGGCTGAATTTGATGCGGCCATGGTTGAAATCGATCAAATTCAGGTTGTCGGCTTTTTAGCACGCACTTTACAAGAGCCTTATGACATCGATTACAACCAGGTCTTGAATATATTGCGTTACATTCGTGTGGGTCAGTTGGGACAGGCACGTGCATATGTAGAAGGTTTGGATCGGGATACGGCCGTTGTCGAAGAAGCCGTGCGGCTAGAAGAATTACATACCCGTTACAAAAACGTGCATAAAGACGAAAAACTGGCTGCCCAATTTATCGCCGAACAACTCTTTGACCAGCACTATAACGCCCGCGCAGCCCTGATCCGCTCCGTTTTAGGCGGCGAACGGCAAGAAGCCGAACGCATTGTAGCCCAAATCCCAGGGCTTGATCCCGAACTCATTACCCAAATTGAAGCCATTCAACGCCAAACTGAAATTGAACGTGAAGAGGTGTGGCGGGTGGGCGGCTTACACGTTATCGGCTCTGAACGACATGAATCCCGGCGTATCGACAATCAGTTACGTGGTCGTGCGGCACGTCAAGGCGATCCAGGTTCCTCGCGCTTCTTCCTTTCGCTAGAAGATGATCTGATGCGACGCTTCGGTGGTGAACGTCTAAAAAGCTTCATGTCGCGCACCAATGTACCCGACGACATGCCCATTGAAAACAGCATGTTAGATCGTATCATCGAAAGTTCACAGGAGCGCATCGAAGGCTATAACTTTGACATCCGCAAAAATGTTGTCGAATATGACGATGTGATGACCAAACAGCGCCAGGCGATTTACGGTGAGCGCCGCAAAATATTACAAAGCGATCCTGAAACCTTGGATAACAAAATCGACGATGCCTTCGATGTGATGATCGCCGAGCTTGTCGACAACTATGTCGAAAATTACAGCGACTTTGCACATGGTGAAATCGAACGCATCATCA
>CAYGMR010000485.1:0-4540 GCA_964350725.1 uncultured Ardenticatenaceae bacterium
ATTTTGCATCTGTAATTGCAGACCATTTTATGCGAGCTGGCGAGGTAGAGCAGGGGCTGGGCTGGAACGGCCGTTGATGGAACTGAAGGTAATGAACTAAGCTTTTAGGATACGGTTTTGGAGGAAGGTGGCAACGGCCGTTGCTACCTCCCCAGGCCGTTCTTGTGCAATAAAATGCCCTACCCCTTCAATCACAACCAAATCTGCGCCAGGAATGCTTTCGGCCAAACTCCGTCCAAATTTTAGGGGTGTCATCTTGTCTTCACTGCCAGCAATAACCAGTGTGGATAAAGTGATTTGGGCGATTTGAGCGCGTACATCAAACTGATCACAAGCCAAATAATCACCATAAACAATTAGCGGATCGTTATTGCGCAGTTGATGTTGGCTGCGTGCCACCATTTGCATGGGCGCGTTTGGCCCCCAGGCGTTTTGGCCAACGAAAGCAGCGGCCGTTTCAAATTCCGTTTGAATGCTGTCTAACAAAAGTGGCGCTACGCGTAAACGTGCGCTGGTGCCGATGAGAATCAATCCGGCCAAAGCTGGGTGTTGGCGCAAAGCCAACTGCTGCGCAATTGCGCCGCCCATCGAATGCCCAATTAACACAACTTGTTGCAGGTCGAGTTTATCTATGAATGCGGCGACGCTCTCAGCATAGGTGTTGATTGAGTCATAGCCAGGTGGGGCGGAACGGCCGTGTCCCGGCAGGTCCAGATTATAAACGCCGTTCCTTGCAACCGCTGCAAAGCCGGGGGCCAATCCAAATGGCTGCCACCTGCCCCATGCAAAAATAAGAGGGGGGTAACGGCCGTGTCGTTTTTACGAAAGGCATAAAATAAGTTCTGTGAGTTGACAGCAATGGTTGGCATATGCCTACCTAGATTAACCAGAAAAAAAACTTACCACGAATTTCATAAACCCATACTGAGTCGAGGCGAAATATGACACGAATTAAAATAGCCTAAATTCGTGTCATGCGTGGCGAAAATACTTAAACCATGCTCAAATTATTCGGGATAGCCGCATTTACGGCATTGCACCCGCTTCCATCATTGCGTCGATGATTAAATCTCCGCCGATTGCATACATAAAATAAAAGACTCCGCAAGCACAGCAGCAGAGCAAAATCAGGACGATAAGCAAAATAGTAATGATGCGCCGGTTATTGGGTTTTGGTTTGGCAGGCTGGTCGATGGTCACATTTGGCTGAACTGGATTATCGGCAGCCTGTGGGGTGGGGTCTGGTGTGGGGTCAACGCTTGCACTGAGCGCTGCCGATGTGCCCGTTTCGGATTCAAACGCATTAAAATCCAAAATGGTTGCCGATTCTGGAGTAGCATCCCATTCAAAGGGTTCTACATCCACAGGTTCTGGTTCTGGTAAAAGATTGTCTTCCGCTTCCCAATCATCCTGTGCGGATTCTAATTCGTTGGCTGCGGCTTCATCTGGTGGGTTTAGTTCCGGTGTTGCCAGCAGAATTTCAGTCCCGTGCTCAGAAAAACTGGGCATTTCTGGCTCTGGGGATATCACATCAACATCATCTTCTGCTTCGGTGACCGCTTCGGACCATTCAATTCCTACAACCGCTTCATCCTCTTCATTTTCTACAACGCTAGCCATGACGTCTTCTGGTGATGGGGTAGGTGCATCTACCATTGTCGCCAGTACAGCGGATTCATATGCCTCTTTAGGGGAGGGGACGACCTGGTAAATGATCGATACCCCGCTGCCCAAGGTAAGAATTTGCCCTGGCTGTAATGTCACTGCTTCGCCACCTAAACGCACACCATCTAAATAGGTGCCATTGGTACTGCCTAAATCATGGACTTGATAGCCGGAATAGGAACGTGTCAAACGCGTATGTTGGCGCGAAACCTCGGCATCATCAATTGTGATTTCGACCATAGGATCGCGCCCAATGGTAACGCTTGCAGATGTGAGGGGGAAGATTTTGCCAGGTTCTGGCCCTTTTTGGATGATAAGTTGGTAATCTGTCATGCTGTCGTGTCCTTATGATTTGAAATTTGTGTGCGGTGGTCAAATTGTACCAGCATTTTACCTGATTTAAAGGTGTCATTCAATCGGAGAATTGAATAGATTTTCTGATTTTGGAGTAAGGGAGTCTTTTTAGATAAATTTCTTGGCAACAAATCTTTTGTGGTCACGTATTGTATTTAGGCTAACAGAAAAAGGCTTTTTGGTATCTCGCGGGGTTAATGGAAATTGTGGTAGGGAAATCGCGCGCTATTTCCCTACATATGGCGTTAACCCTATGGAATCCTGAAGAGTCAAAAAAATTAATTAAAGGAGAATAATCATGGAAAAACAATCATTGGAATTAAAACGAATTGGAGCGTTATCGGTAGGCAAAATTATGGGTCTTGTTTACGGCATAATTGGTTTGATTATGGGTGCCATATTTTCTTGTGTGAGTCTTATCGGCGCTGCCGCAATGGCGGGTATGTTTGATGAACCCATTATCGGTGCGCTATTTGGGCTTGGTGCAATCATTATGATGCCCATTTTTTATGGGGTTATGGGTTTCATTATGGGGCTAATACTTGCAACAATTTATAATGTTGTGGCTGGTAAGTTTGGTGGCATTGAAATGGAATTGGTGTAATGGTTCCTGATTAGCGACTTGAGGGGTTGCTCTTTAAGATTGATCTCTCGAGTTGCTAGCGGCGTGAAAATATATGCCGCAAAGACTTTGTTTCTTTGATATTTAACACATAAACCATTGCCAAATAGATGACAAGCCCGGCTATGCCACCCGCTAAAACGGGGCTTAGTTTGCCAATGAAACCGCTGTTGTTGACAACGGCCGTTGCCCATTCTGCTGCAAAATAAGCAGCCAAGCCTGTGAGGACAGCCGCAATAAGCGACTTTGCCAAAGTCGTTGTGGTGCCATATCCCGCCAAGCTGCCCACCTGATGCCGCAAAATGAAAACCATAATCACCGTGTGGGTAATATGTTTGACTGCATCGGCAACCATCAAACTAAGCAGGCCGAGTGGTTTTAGCAACAGAACGGCCGTTATCGAATAGACAATCGTTGCAATTACCCCCACCAGAGCGGGTCGCCATGTATCCTTGCGTGCATAAGATGCAAACACCAACATTTGGTCGACAGCCGCAAAAGGTAAGCCGAATAAATAGACACCTAAAACCAGCGCCGTCGTTTCCGTGTCTGCTGCCGTGAAGGCCCCATGTTCAAATAAAAGTGCCACGATAGGTGCCGCTAAGGCAAACAACCCCGCCGTTGCTGGCAAGATTAAAGCGATGACCAAGTTAACACCTTCTGAAAGTGTCTGTTTGAAGGCTTCGAGTTTGCCAACTGCTTGGCGGGAGAGGGTTGGCAACGTGGCGATGGACAATGCTGTTACGATCAAGCCCAGTGGGAATTGATACAGTGTGGTGGCGAAACGCATGTAGGAGATAGATTGGTCGCCTGTTCGCGTAGCCAAATTGTAACTTAACGCAATCGCCAATTGGCTGACAAGCAAACCGGCTAAAATCGGCGCGTACAACTTCAGAATGCGGCGTACTGCTGGATGTTTCCAATCTAAATGCCAGTGTAGACGTGCATCACGTAAGGCGGGCCATTGCACCACGATTTGTAAGAGTGACCCCAGCATTAAGCCCCAGACTAAACTTTGAATTTGATCGGGATATAACATGGCCACAATGACAATTGTGCCGTTGAATACGGCCCCCAAGAAAGCCGGCACAGCGAAGCGTTTGAGGGCATATAGTGCCCCCGTGAGAATGCTGGCAATGCTGAGGAAGATCACAGCAGGGGCGGCCATACGCATGAGGTTAACGGCCGTTACGGTTAGCAAGGGATTGTCAAACTCGTTGGCACCTACCAACCAGGCGATTTGAGGTGCAAATAATTCAACCAAACCAACGGCTAATACCAAAACGACGGTGGCGATGCTGAGTACTGTGCTGAGCACAGCCCACAATTCATGACGACGCGCTTTGGGGGCGTAATCGCTGAAGACTGGTACCAATGCGGAGTTGACCATCCCCCCCACGATCAGATCATAGAGGCTGATGGGGACATAGGCGGCGATTTCATAGGCACTTAACAAACCGGAGGCTCCGAAGAGGTTGGCTTTGACAGTTTCGCGAGCCAAACCAAGCAAGCGACTGACGATGTTGCCAATCGCTAAGAGTGCGGCTGCCCGCACGATCCCGCGTTGTTCCTCAGAAGGTTGGTTGGGATCGTTGGGAGGATCTACCAATTCAGTTGCTTGTGGTTCAATCAAGCCTTTTGCCGCCTTTGTGCTTTTTTCTACAGCGGCATTCTAGCTGATGGCACCTTTGACCGCAACAGCCTATCACCTACGTTTAACGGCCGTTTCCTATCTTAGGACGTATAACTTTCAACACAAAATGACAAAGAATAAGAAGAATTTTAGGCCTGCGGCGGTTTCTGATCGTTTTGTGATCGTTTGCTTGTTATAGTGTTGAGATGAACTGGTGGCATCCTAACAAAAGTGGCAAGGACTGGATCGCTGACAATATGCTAGTA
>CAYGMR010000486.1:0-4537 GCA_964350725.1 uncultured Ardenticatenaceae bacterium
TCTGGCCGGTCTCCTGACCGTGTCCACTGGCTCGGTCAGGAGACCGGCCAGAGCAGAGAACAATCACTTTTGTTGCGCTGTACTAGCTCACCACGGCGTAAGTTCTGCAATGGTTTGTAGTAACCGCTTTAGCGGTGTGCGACCCAGAGGTTGTCCACGACTAAAGTCATTACTACAAACCATCGTGTTATTTTTACCGACCTGTGTCCACTCAGCAAACCTCGTTTGCTGAATTATTGGTCTGTTGTTAGTGGAAACGTGCCTGCGGGCGCATACCAATCGGTGATGTCGATGCCACGAGCGGTTTTACCATCTTCAATTTCAACAGGAACCAGATCATGATCGTTGCAATTGGCTGTCAAACCACACGCCACCGCTTGTGTATAACCACCACCAAAATCACTATTGTCACCGGTTACACGGGCGAAAACATGGTATTCCCCCACGGGAATGCTGTTGACATAACGAGTCCAGCCAGTTTCTGTTTCTAAAGCATACCGTTCGCTTCCGTCAGTCCGTAAAAAGTAAATGGTTAGTGCGGGCGGGGTGCCGGCGGGGTAGCTGATGCTGCCTTCAATGGCACCAAAATCAGGCAAAGTTTGGGCGGGTTCGGGTGCTTCAAACTTGACATAAAAACGTTTGTCGAAAGGAGTCCCCGCTTCATCTGCTAAACGGAACCAGGTCTGATAAAGGCCTGCCTCTTCAGGTGATAGAAGCGTAATGCTAATATCTGCTGTGCTGCCAGGTGGCGTGATACCGAGTAGCTCATGCTGCTGCCACTGCAAGGCATCCCCTTCATCAAAAATGACTTGATAAGCGGGTGTCCAGGTACAATCACCACTATTGCGCACCCGCCAGATTTTCGTAAAGGCATCACCCCGCTCAATGATTTCATCATCTGGATAATTGACATCGCCGACAAATTCGGCTGCATTCAGGCAGTCTGACGGGTTCTCGGGAATTGAGGATGTTGTGCTGGCTTCTGGGGCAATTGCGAGCGTTTGCAGCATCTGATCGAGCCTGTTTATATCTGGGCTAAACGTGCTTAATGCTTCGTCTTGGAGGGCTGATAAAATGGCTTCCCCATCCACTATTCCATCTACAATTTGAGAGTTGAGAATTTCAAGCGGATGATTGTAGTTGACATAATATCGTCCATCGTGTGTGATGCCTTCAAAGCTGTACTGGATGGGTGTTGTGCTGTCCTGTGGTTGGTAGACAATGGCGCGTGAGCCAATGCCACTCTGGAAATTGAGACGATGCGGATGGATTTGTCCTGGTTTGGGTTGGGATTCTGCTGCACCTAGACGCACATTTAGGTCGTCAATGTTTTGGGTAAAAGATTCTGGCAGGGCGGCAAAGAAGTTGCCTTCAGAATCGCGGATTGGGTTGATGGTTAATGTAGACGGCCGTATCTGTTGACCCCCATTTGATTCCAAATTGAAACGAATCGTATCAGGAACACCGCTTAACATGCTTACTGGTTGATTTTCTGCTTGAAAATAGGCTGGAATTAATTCAGGTGTCACCTTTTTTACCAAGCCAGGATCATAACCCAGCATAACCCCAGGAAAATATGCATAGGCTTGCGCAGGTTCTGACGCGATTGAATCATCAGGTATGACCTGCAGCGAGGCCATCATGCGGTCTAAAATGTTGAGATTGGGATAATATTCATCTGCGGGAGCCGTGTTCAGATCACTAACTGTTTTGCTGCGGTAGGTTTTCCATGATTTGGCATCTTGTAAAACTGAAGTGTCACTATCATTTTGGTTGTCGGGTAAATTAGCGTTATCTACAGGGAAAAAAGCTGCAATATAAAAATTGCCATCCTCGCTGATTCCTTGGAAAGTATAAAAAATATCCTCGTTTGTGATCAAATTCGGTTCAAGATCATATTGCGTGATGTAACTGATGCCCATGCCATTTTCAAACTCCACGTATTTGGGTTGACTGTGGAACGTTTCACTGCCGGAGGGGCTAGGTAATAATGGCAAAGGTGAATCCAATTCAACCTGGCGCGAGATTATTAGCTGTTGCAGCATTTCGATTTGTTCAGCGGCGGCAGTTGACATGGCTGCATAATGCTCAAGTGGAAATACAAAAAGTTGGGAGTTGTGCGGATTAAATTCTGGCGTTGTGTTTTGTGGGCCGAAAGTGAAGTGGATAGATTCAGGCAATGCTTGTGAAACATTGTCAACGGCTGGTTGCATTGACAATATTTGTGGCTGGTTCAGGTTGCCCACAAGATCGTTATCGTAGACAAAACGAACACCCTTAAAGTTGGCTGTGGGTGGGGGTGTTGCTGTATTGTTATCAGTCGGTGTGGAGGTAGGGGCAATGGCGATTGCTGTGGGGGTGGAAACGGCCGTTTCTGGCGGTGTAGGTTCCTCCCTTTTACAACCGGTAATGATTAACGATCCTAACAACAATAAAATAAATAAACGCCAGGGGCCACGCCGGGCCAACTTCAGTGCCTGGAATAATTCCATTTAATCACCATTTACTCCTTCTTCAAGGCGAGTCCGATGTAGGCAATATCGGATTATGATTATACCAACTAATAGGTGAAGTAAAGAATCCTTTCTGTATTGATTAAAGCGAGATGAGCGCGACTATGCCCCAAAACCGGATGTTTACTTGTGATTTCAACAAACCCGGCCTAAACTTGCCTTAAGATACGAGGCTCTGCAAAGAGCCAAACACGATTACTTTTTGTAACTATTCAGGGGTACACACGAGATTTGTAAAATTTTGGTCTGGTAGCGATGCAACTTGATACAAAATTTGACAAATCTACTCAATTAACTTGTATAGTTACTACTTTTTTAACAATGAAACGCTTGCACAGTAAGCAAGAAAAAGCATCAAAGATTTTGCAGACCCGCAAATTGAATAGGAATCTGTGTAATCTTTGATCGCCATGTGGAAGTGAATGATTTATTTTTTGAATTTCCATTAGGCGCTGGCTTTCCCAATTAGATTATATTTTATGCAAACAAAAACAGATTATGACATTGCAATTATTGGTTCTGGCATTGCGGGCTCGATGTTGGGCGCGATTTTGGCTCGGCATGGACAGCGCGTCCTGATTTTTGAAGCCAAAAGCCATCCGCGTTTTGCCATTGGCGAATCGCTCATTTTGGAGACGTCTGAAATGATGCGTGCGCTGGCAGATATGTATGCTGTGCCGGAACTGGCATATTTTAGTTCCGAGAATTTCGCTGCGTTTAGCGGCACCACCCACGGCATCAAGCGCCATTTTGGTTTTTTGCATCACACTGAAGGTCAGGTGCATGATCCGCGCCGCACACTGCAAGCTGTGATTCCGAACGAACCACATGGGCATGAGCTGCATCTTTATCGTCAAGATACCGATTATTTTTTCATGAGTACGGCCGTTCACTATGGCGCAACAGTTCTCCAAAATACCCCTGTGGCCGATGTTGACATCCGGGCGGATCATGTCAGCATCACAACGCAAAAGGGCACGGCCGTTACCGCCCAATATGTCGTCGATGCCGGTGGTTTTCGCTCTGTTTTAGCTCAGAAATTTGACCTGCGTGTCTTTGATTTGCAAACCCATTCACGTGCTATTTTCACGCATATGATCAACGTACCTGCTTTTGATGAGGGCCGTGGATATGGGCTGCCATTTCACATGGCCGAAGGCACTTTACACCATATTTTTGATGGCGGCTGGCTGTGGGTGATTCCCTTCGACAACCATAAACATTCCACAAATCCCCTCTGCAGCGTGGGCTTGCTGCTTGATCCGCGCCACTATCCACAACGGGACGATCTTTCGCCAGAGGCGGAGTTTTTTGATATTGTGGCCCGTTTCCCGGCCATCAATGCGCAATTGCGGTCAGGTCAAGCTGTGCGTGATTGGGTACGGGCCGGGCGCATTCAATATGGCTCCAGCCAGATTGTGGGTGATCGCTGGGCATTGTTGGGTCACGCGGCTGGTTTTATTGATCCCTTTTATTCGAAGGGTTTGTATGCGTCATTAACGGCCGTTTCCATCCTCGCCAATCTCCTGCTCCAAGCCGGTGAAAGCGGTGATTATTCTGCGCAAACCTTTGCCCCGCTGGAAACAGTCACCCAAAACTTTTTGTCTACGGCCGACAGGTTGATTGCCAACAGTTATAAATCCTTCAAAAATTATAAATTGTGGCAGGTTTATGCTGTGCAATGGCTGTTGGGTGCGTATACCGAGTTGGTGAAGCTCAATATGATGCGTGCAGGCTCAGGCCAGAATCATGAAAAATATTACCAACAGCTGTATGGCTTAAAGTTGGCAGGTGGTGGGTTTGCCGAGTTTGAGGTCGTGGCCGCTTTGGTGGATGCATTGATTGAAGCCGTTGATCCGTACGATGAAACGGCCGTAGACAAAACCGTCGCCGCGATCAAACGCATTTTTATGAGCATCGATTGGCTGCCACAACCTTTTGTCGCTTTGTTAGAGGGTAAAACCTATCTGCCTAAAAATAAAATCCGCTTGAGCTTGCTCAAACGCGACAGTGGGTTTATGGGC
>CAYGMR010000487.1:0-4523 GCA_964350725.1 uncultured Ardenticatenaceae bacterium
CTATGTGATGTTCTCTGGAACAAACAGCAATGGTACAGGACCTGCTTCTGGCGCCACAACAGAATGGTACCAGCCCGTCCACGAGCCAGGCAATATCTTCTCCTATCCATGGGATCAGACTCAGCTGCAGAAGCGCTTTGACGATATCTTTCTGCTCACAGGGCCACAGCACTTTTTCACCGACGGCTCAACCCAAATACAGCATTTGAGCTGGAGCCAGGGCCAGGGCAGCGATGTCACTGCAGGGACCTCCAACAACCATTCATATGAAAAAGGATACAGTCTGACCGCAGGCAAGACCATCGGCAAGATCCTCGATGTCAACATCGAGGGTGACATCGATTACAATGAAAGCACCTCACTAGAAACGCTGAACCAGTCCACGTCAAGCATGGGTGCTTCGGCAGGCATCGCCATCAGCAAGCCAGGTGCCTTTCTCAACTTTCCCCTCTACCAATATCGCGTTGAACCTTACATCTTTGGGCGACTACCCGCACCACAAGCAGTGGACAATCCAGACGTACCAGAACATATAAAAGCCTTCGGCCCATTGCAAGCCGCCTTTGCGGCTAATCCACTAGCCAGTGGCAGTGGTTCTTGGTGGACATCGTCGCAGAATCCCTACAAACAATCTTTTGATGTAGCCTTAAATCACCCTGTGCGCTGGACAGTGGATATAAAAACAAGCGCCAGCGGACTCGATTGCCTGGGCACATCCGCCAACAGTTTCGACTGCCTGACCTTTAATGAGCCTGACCCCAATGACTTTTGGAACAGCGAATTTTACTGGATGCGTGGCCTGTTTGTGACCCTCAACGGTGGCAGTGGCCCCCAACGTAACCAGGCCACAGCAGGAGATAACGTTTTCCTGACCACGCGTGTCTACAATTACAGCTTTATGGACATGCCCGTCGATTCAACCATCAAAGTGCGCTTCTACCGCCAGGAACTGAATGGCACAGTGCCCAGCGGTAACAGTGTACTCATCGACGAAGTGGAAATCGATCCCCTCGTCGGCTTCAACTCTGACAGTGCGCCGGACACGCCAAACTGGGCGACGGCCAGCACCTCTTTTGACACCAGCGGTCTGGGTAATACAACCCATATCTTTTGGGTGCTGGTCTGGGCAGAGGACAGTGGCGGCAATATGCTGAGCGAGTTGGCCGGCCACGGGCTGAGCGCCAAACCGGGCAGCTTAAACTCTATCGCCGACGTGCCACTGGAGGAAGTGACGCTGGACAGCATACAACAGACCTTCAGCAACAACGTTGGTTACCTGCATAGCAAGTTCTACATCGCTTCAGCCGGCATCCAGGCTCCTTTTCCCGTCGATCCCGTTTTGACCATTCAAAATGCCCAGGTAACCCCTGAGGAGGCGGCGCCTGGTGAAAAAGTAATCATCTCGGCCGATATCTTGAGCCAGGGGGCGGCAGCCGATGGTGTCCATGTGCAGTTCTTCCCCAGTGCGGCGGCCTGGCAAGCCTACCAGGATGATCCATCACAAGAGGCTCCACGTGCATTTGACGTAGAGATCCTGCCCCACATCAGTGAAGGTGAAACAGACCATTTAGAGGTTCCTTTCCGCACAAATGCGTGTGGTATGCAACATCTCCTAATCGTCGCTCAAAGCGGGCCACAAGCAGAACCCGTGACGGCGACAGCGTCGTTTTCGACTGGCGATTGTCTCACTTACCTCCCGTTTTTGAGTAAATAACAGCTAAATGGGTTCAATCTTTGCAAAGATTGAACCCGTGGCTACAAATAGTATGCAATTATGAAAATTAAACTGTTAATCGTACCATGTATTCTGCTTTTAACTGTGTTCGCCACTGTGGGCTGTATGGTTACTACGGAACCAGCTGCTATCGCCAATCCTGCCTCAGAATATTGTGTTGAGCAAGGCGGCACCGTCGATATCCGCGAGGATGGCGACGGCGGTCAGGTAGGCTATTGTCAATTTGACGACGGCAGCGAATGTGAAGAGTGGGCATTCTTGCGCAGCGATTGCACTCCTGGCGAATTTCCATCTTCAGCAAGAATTGCCAATCCTGCGGCTGAATATTGTGTCGCTCAGGGGGGTGTCATAGACACGCGTGAAAACGCTAATGGTGGACAGGTAAGCTACTGCCAGTTCGATGATGGCAGCGAATGTGAAGAATGGGACTTTTTCCGCAGTGAGTGTGCCCCTGAATCTGGACCTCCGGCCAATATGGCCAACCCCGCCACGGTATTTTGTGGTGAACAAGGTGGAGCGGCAGACCTTCGTGAAGACGCTGATGGTGGCCAGATAGGCTATTGTCTGTTCGACGACGGTAGCGAATGTGAAGAATGGGCATTCTTCCGTGGCGACTGCGCTCCCGGCGAATTTCCGTCTTCGACAAACATTGCTAATCCCGCCTCAGAAAATTGTCTCAAACAAGGCGGCACGGTGGTCGTCCAACAACGTGATGATGGTGGCGGGTATGGTGTGTGCATCTTTGAAGACAACCGCCAGTGTGAGGAGTGGGCGATGTTGCGCGAAACGTGCCCGGTTGGTGGGGTCAAGATTACTGGCTACGCAACGCAAGCCGCTCAATACTGCGCCATCACGGGAGGCAGTTACGAGATTACTGACAGCAGCGCTGACGAAGAACAAGGAAGTTGTACACTGCCCGATGGCCAGACGTGCGACGTTTGGGCGTATTTCCAAGGTGAATGTAGGCTTAGGGCTGACAATTAAATAATATATGAAAGTTCATCGTTAGCCTTGAGAAACGGTAAGGAAACAACTTCGTTGTTTTTTAAAATTCCGTTCCTTAGTAGCGATTGCCAACCACTGGTTGCAGAAATGTGTACAAAACTGGCCGACATTCTGACTAGGGCGACTAGCACCACAGTTAACACTGAAAATACTAACTTTGATAACTATGTGGATAACTGACGGTACGGATCAAATGTGTTGGGAACATGCAGGGGTTGCAAGTGATGGAACACATGGAACGTAGGGCATTGTCTTTAGCACGTCTCTCTCGAAAGAGTGATTTAGACAATACTCGAACGGGGTAGGAATACATTAACGGTAGTCGAATGACAAGGAAACCTTCAGGTTAGTTCAACTGCGTCTCAACTGGCATTATTATTGGCGACTGCCCGCACAGCCTTTTAGGATGATGGATAAGTGCATTGCAGCCAGTGTGCGTGCGACTGATGTGGCTGGACAAGCCACAATTGTTACGCAAACAGTTGTGGTAAAGGCATCATAACCCAGGCAACGGGACATGAATCTACAACCAAAAAGAACTTTAGCAGCAGATCGTCAAAAGACATTAGTGGCAAACCATGAAACTTTGTTAACAATTCTCGTCTACTTCGGCAGCTATCCTATCCTATTCATAGTCAACATGATGCTCACCCGGGAATTAGGCCCAACGAATTATGGCGATTACGCTGTTACACGTTCGGTAGCGTTTCTAGCGACTACAATTGCTTTGTTAGGTTTAACATCTTCTGTGCTCAAATATCTACCAGTCTATCGTAAAAAGAGGGCATTAGGTAGTGCGAAGGGGTTCATCCTCGCAACATTCCTAGCTGTTTTTGTAACCGGGCTTTTAGTGAGCGGAATTGGTGCTGGCATAACTACATGGCTAATTTCTCAAACTTCAAGCGAGGCTCATCCGATTGAAATTGCGATGATTTGGGTTATACCCATGAGTATTGTATTTTATGGAAACAGCCTATTAAGAGGTCACCAGCAAGTTTTTCTCTCCTCCTTGATCAGCAAGATTTTTCTTCCATTAATGATGGTTGCACTACTAGGAATCGTACTATTAACTGGACATTCCCTGACAGATTTTCTAGCTGTTGATCTAATGATCTTGGCTCGTGTTCCTATTATTATTGCGCTAATTTGGTTAATCTGGATCATCTGGCGGAGAGACTATCGTCAAATAGTGCCTGTATTTCAGACTAATGAGTGGGTTAGTGCTGCGATTCCCTTTTTCATGACGGCATTAGTAATTGTTATAGTAAATCAAAGCAGCATGATCATCCTAGAAGGGCTACACCCTAGCGAAGATGAAGTTGGTATTTTTGCTGCTGCCCAACGGGTTGCTTACCTACCACTTCTTGCCTTAAGCGCGATCAGTGTGCTGGCTATTCCAAAGTTATCAGTAGCAATCGCGGAAAATAATACTGAAGAAACTCTGAGGCAGTTGAAGATTTTTTTGCGGATTTTGACAGTATTTGGACTCGGTTCATTAATCCTCTTCATCTTTGCAGGAGATTTTATTCTTGGTCTCTTCGGCCACAATTTTAATGAAGGACATGCGCCCCTCGTAGTTTTGGGCATTGGTTATTTAATAGTTATGGTTACAGGGCTTGTTAGACCTATTTTGCAAATTCATAAGGAAAGTAAAATTATCAATACGACTATGCTGGCGCTGCTGGTTTTAAGTTTGTTATTAACATATTTGCTTGCACCGCGCTATGGGGCTATTGGTGCCGCCGCCGCCTATACCTTGTCAGTAGCATTTGTATATCCCATC
>CAYGMR010000488.1:0-4481 GCA_964350725.1 uncultured Ardenticatenaceae bacterium
GCCGTCGTCGCGATCACGACCCGGCGCGGTCCGACGCCCATGCCGGTCACGGTCATCTTAGAAATAAGATGCTGCATAAACAGCAGTTGCCCATCAGAAACAGAGGGCAGAAATTTGAAGCGGCCTGAGGCATCTTTGCGAATGGCGTCTTGATACCCCTTCCAACTGACGCCATACGGGGGATTTGCCACCACTATCTCAAACTCATGGTTAAAGAATTTTCCCGTTGTCAGCAGGGAGTTGCCATGTTCAATGTGGGAATCCAGTCGGAAACGGCTTTCGATTTTGGCTAAGGCGTAGAGCGCATCGTTCCAATCTTGCCCAAAGGTTTGGGTATAGGTGATGCCCTTTTTATTGAGACGATCCTCAACGCCAAACAGCAAATTGCCGCCGCCGCAGGTGCAATCATAAATTTTCACCAGCTTGTCGGTAGCCACCACTTTGGTGGCGATGATTTCAGCAATCAAGGCAATGACATCATCGGGGGTAAATTGTTCTCCGGCGGTTTCGGCAGAAATGTCAGCCCATTTGCGTTTGATATGCTCTTCCAGGGTGATGATTTCAGAGTTGTTGTAGGGCTTGAGGTCGATTTTGCTCCACTCTTTGACGTAGCTAAACAGCACCCCTTTGTTTTTAAGTTTGGTAATGGTGCCTTTGATGTCGAGGAACTTTTTGCCTTCGCCGGGGTCTACGCCCAATAAATCCTGGGTTTCCCCATCAAAGCCACGCAAATACGCATCCAGATCAATCTCAAAGGTTGGGTCGTTGGCGCAAATGTCTTGCAAGGTTTTGTGCTGTTCAAAAATGTAGACGTTGTAGCCATACTTATCGCCCTGTAACAATTCATAAAGTTCTTCTTGGCTCACCTCGGCTAATGTGTCTTCGCCATATTCTTCTTTCTTTTCATCAAAGGAGCGAATCAGGCGGCTTTCTATCAGGGAGAGGGCAAAGAAGGGCATCATGAAGGAAGGCCATTCGGATTCTTTGATGCCGCTGCCGCGCAGGAGGTCGGCGGTGTTCCAGATGGTTGATGCGTATTGCAGGATGTTGTAGGTCATGGTGGGATCGCCTCTTTTTGTGTTGTGGGGGAATTATAGAGGGATGCGGGAGATTTGTGAAGGGAGAACGGCCGTCTCTTTAAAATAGTCATACATAAAAATAGCTCTTCAGGATTTCATGGGACAAACACCAAATGTAGGGCAATGGTGCGCCATTGCCCTACCATAATTTCCATTGGCCCCGCAAGATACCAAAGAGCCATAAAAATTAGCTTTCTCTCGTTAAAATTTCTTAAGTCGTTACAATATCGTCCTTGTATGAATTTATGTTTTACAAAAACAAGCAGAAAACAGACAAAAGGAGTTTATCAACACGTAAAGAACGACGATAAAGAAATTTTTATATATGCGTACATATCTCGCACAACAACGTTTTAACGCTGCCATCAACCATCTGCGTCCCCAGCGTTGGAACTGGTCAGCAGTGATCCGGCCACTAGACCGGCGCTTGGCGCAAAAAACAGCACACACCCTGCAACCCGCAGCTTTATTCAATTTACGCTATTTTTGGCTAGATGGTCTCTTTAGCGCCATTAGCGAAAACTTTTATCTCGGTTTTGTACCCCTCTATGCCCTGGCCTTAGGCGCCTCGACGGGACAGGTTGGCTGGCTAACCGCAGCAGGCAACCTGCTGGGTGCGCTGGCTTTTTTTCCTGGCGCACAATTAACAGAACGCTCTGGTCAGCGCAAGCGACTGGTTTTATGGAGCGGCGGCGGTCTAGCCCGCATAACTCTTTTGGGTCTGGCTCTGCTGCCCTTTTTCAGCAATGACACAACACAGACAATCTGGTTGATCATTGGGTTGAGCGCCTTCCAGGCATTTATGTTTAACCTGGCAAATCCGGCCTGGACATCCCTGGTGGCCGATCTCGTACCTGAATGGGTACGGGGACGCTATTTTGGCAGCCGCAATATCGTCATGGGCGTGGCTGCGCTGCTCGTCGCTCCATTGGCTGGTGTATTAATCAAACAAGGCAACGGCCGTTATGATTTACCTTATCTGGGTTTCCAACTTGTTTTTTTTCTGGCTTTCATATTCGGCATACTATCGACTTTCACCTTCAGCCGCATAGACGAACCTAAAAAGACAGCACATAAGATACAAAAACCACAGCGTGGTGATTTGTGGCGTGGATTGCGACAGCAGCCACGCTTTATCGGCCTGGTCATCAGTGCCTTCGTCTGGAACCTGGCCCTCTTTATCGCCGCTCCTTTCTTCAACGTCTATCTGGTGCAAGAGTTCCAGGCCAGCATGATTGTGATCGGCGTGTTGGCCGCGGCCAGCAGTCTGACAGCGCTACTGGGACAGCGGCTGTTCGGCAATTTGTTAGACAAGAAAAGTGCGGTTTGGGTGCAAATAGTTTGTGGCCTGACCATTCCTATCTTACCCATTGGCTGGATATTTATCACCGCTCCCTGGCAGGTAGGCTTTATCAACTTGCTCGGTGGATTCGTTTGGGCTGGTTATAATTTATCTAATTTCAACCTGCTGCTCAAACTGGCTCCCGATGAACACCGCTCCCAAGCGGTAGCCCTTTACCAAACGGCCGTCTTCAGCAGTGCGTTTTTAGGCCCCATTCTTGGTGGTTACCTGGCCGCTGCTGTCAGCTTCCAATTCATCTTTGGCTTAAGCGCATTGGGTCGTCTGGTAGGCATCGGCATCTTTATCTTCTTGGTTGTACCGATCACACTACCTAAACTACGCACGTTCAGCCACACGATCAAAGAGAGTTTGGTCACAAATTTGCTAAAATAACTTGATTGGCATTATGGCCGACATCGGGGGTGACTTGTGGCTCGCACTACGCCCAAAGGGGCATATCGCGGCGAATCGTAACGGCCGTTTTGTTTCGCCGCCGAGCTAATAATGAATGGGACAACCCTCTCGCTCTAAAATATAAAGAATCAGCGGCTTTTTAGGCGATTTACACCGAAAAAGACAAGGGTGATTACCAGCAATAACACACCAACCAGTAACATCAATGCGCTAATCGGCATCCAGGCAGTGTCATGTAAGATGTTGTTTTCATCAATGTAGGTATAGCTATTGGCGTAAAGTCGGCCGATATTGCCCAATATGATTAAAACGACGCTTGTAATAAAAAGTTTGTGTGTCATGTTTATTCTCCGTAATTCGTAATATCCCAAATAATATAACGTTTGTATTTCGATAAATAAAGCACTCAAGTGCTTTGCTTTGTGACCTCAACAACCCAATCAATATTTTCTGGAATTGTTTGATACACCCGAACTGCCATTGGCTTTGGCAGAAGTAAGGCGCGTGTTGGGGGTGAACGGCCGTTTCTGTGTCGTCGCGCTTTCAAAGGAACACGGCGGCATCACAACTTGGCTATACGAATTTTTTCATGACCAATTCCCCGCTTATGCCGATTGTCGGCCTATTTTTGTGCGCCAGTTATTGGTTAAGCAAGGGTTTCAGGTCATTGACGGCCAACAAGAATCCATGTTCGGCCTGCCCGTCGAAATCATCCTGGCCACGGTTTGAAGGTAATTCTTGTACAATCAACAAGAAAAATATCAAAGATTTCGCAGATTGAAGAAAAGAATCTGTGCAATCTTCAATACCTTCACCAAAACCAATTTTGGTCGAAATTTTAAGATGTCATTCCCGCGAAGGCGGGAATCCACTCGTGTAGAAAGAGTATGGATACCTGCCTTCGCAGGTATGACAGACCAATTTTCTGAAATTGGCGAAGGTATTAATCTTTGATCACCTTCTAAATCTGGCTTGTCCCGGTTAGATCGTAATCTTCTAATCCCCTGATATTCCCCCTTTTGCAACTTTTATCAATCTTTGCTGTACTATAGATATAGGAATGTTAGTATGGCGCGACCGCAAGAAAAACAATTGTTATTGCAAAGCTGCGCGGGCGATAAAAACGCCTTCGGTGATTTGGTTCACCAACACCAAACGGCCGTATTCAATGTCGCTTATCGGGTGCTCGGCAACCGGCAAGCGGCAGAAGATGCAACCCAAGAAGCTTTTGTACGCGCCTACCGGGCGTTGGATCGTTTTGACCTGGAACGGCCGTTTGCCCCCTGGGTAAAACGCATCTGTCTGAATGTTTGTATCAATTGGTTAGCGGCAGAAAAAATCAGACCACAAACAACCGCCTCCGATTTAGGCCGACCTGACGCACCGATGGCAGCACCTGAACAATGGCGTGACACGAACCTAACGCCGGAACAAACCATCATGAAAACCGAAACAGAACAACATTTGCGTACAGCCATTCTACACCTGCCCATCAATTACCGAGCCGTCATCGAACTGCGCCATTTCCAAGAGATGAGTTACGAGGAGATCGCTGAGGCATTGCAACGGCCGTTAAGCAGCGTAAAAAGCTACCTGTTTCGTGCGCGCAAACTGCTCACAAAGGAATTACGTCTATGACCCATTTA
>CAYGMR010000489.1:0-4448 GCA_964350725.1 uncultured Ardenticatenaceae bacterium
TGTAAATCGAGCATCCCTGCTCGATGCCCGAACAAGGATGTTCGGGCTACGGTTTTCATTCATTTGATGGTGCCGCGCAGCGGCGTGGTGTCACCTGTGTAAATCGGATTAGCAATCCGACCTACGCTACAAATTTTGTATATTTCTCCCATAAATTAGAGTCATATTCAGGAGATGTTTAACATTTGTCAATTAACTTACAGGCGTATAATATACAAATTAATTATACAAATTAATTTTATTTTTATGATAATTTTCAAAATATGATAGCTTAAAAGATACAACTTTTTTACATATTTTTGTGCTGGGTGGTATTAATAACATACCGTATGCTTATCAGCAAAAAGGCATGATATTATGTGACAGCTTTAACACTTCCATTCACTGATTTACCAATCTGCCACATTTTCAATTAAAATAGGTAAATGTTCAGGTGGCAAAAGTTCCACAAAGTTACACGGAGAAACTAAGGAGTTTCACGGAGAATTGGAGCAGGAGCAACGACAAATCTCCTAATACCCTCCGTGGAGTTCCGCTTACCCTCCGTGCTTCTCTGTGTTCCTATCATACCTGTTTGGTTTCAAAATAGTTTATAGAATTATATAAAAGGGGTTTTTAATGTCAGACATACAAGTTGTTATTCTTGGTGGCGGTTTTGCAGGCTTAGGGACAATGCAAAAACTCGAGGACACGCCCGTAAAAATTACCCTAATTGATCAAAATAATTATCATACTTTTCAACCTTTGCTTTACCAGTTAGCTACGAATGAACTGGATGCTAATCAGGTCGGGTTCCCAATGCGTGAGATGATGCACCGGCAGGATAATGCGCTTTTCCACCAGGCAAGAGTATCTAGCATTGACTTGGATAAGAAAGAAGTATTATTAGAAAATATGGAGCCAATTTCATATGATTACCTGGTCGTCGGTTTGGGAGCGGTTGTTAACTTCTATGGCACAAAAGGGGCTGAAGATTATGCGTATCCCCTGTATACGATGCGTGATGCTCTTATTTTGAAGGCGCACATCAATAGAGTTCTGGAATCTGTTGATAAAAACCCGGCTTTAATTGATGAAGGTGCTTTGAATTTCTGTGTCGTTGGGGGCGGTCCAACTGGGGTTGAGACGGCTGGAGCTCTCTCTGAATTACTACATGCAGTGGCTGATAAAGATTATCCTAATTTGCCCATTAATGAGAAAGCGCAGGTTATTCTCTTTGAGGCAGGAGGAACCTTGCTGAAGCCATTCAAACCGAAATTGCAAAAATATGCCAAGAAGGCATTGGAAAAGTTGGAAGTGACGGTGCGTCTGGAAGAAGGGGTGTCCGAAATTGGGCCGACCAGCATCACACTCAGGTCGGGCGAACGGGTTAAGACGCATACACTGGTTTGGGGTGCGGGTATTCAGGCAGATCCATTGGCTAAAAGTTTGGGCGTGGAGCAGGTGCGCGGCGGCCGTATTCCGGTTGAACTCGATTTAAGTTTAAACGGCCGTCCTGAAGTATTTGTCGTGGGTGATATCGCTTTAATCACTGATGCCAAAACCAATGAAACATTTCCTCAACTAGGCTCCGTTGCCCAACAAGCAGGTCGTCATGTCGGTAAGAACATTGAGCGGCTGGTTGAAGGCAAACCGACAAAACCATTTGAATATATGGATAAGGGCACGATGGCGGCCATTGGTCGCGGTGCGGCCGTTGTGCAAATGCCCGGACATGGCAGCATGACGGGACACGCTGCCTGGCTGGCCTGGCTGGGCGTGCATGTAGCACTTTTGGCCGGCGGTGAAGAAAAAAGCAGCACCATCGTCGATTGGGGCTGGAATATTCTCACTCAGAAACGGGGCAAACGCATTATGTTAACCGACGAGGATTTTGAAGCAGCCATAGATAGCAATGAGAAAAGAGAGTCTGCACAGGGAAATGAATAATGCGGAGAAGCGTAGTCCTTAGAAAAACTACGCACTACGCTCAACGTGTCAACGGAAGGAAGATGGACAAATGAGTATCTACGATACTAAAGAAGGCGTGCGCTTGGTTTTGAACCAGCAGCACAAGGGACATTGGAATCGTTGGGGGCCATTTTTATCGGAACGTGCCTGGGGGACCGTACGTGAAGATTACAGTGCGGGTGGCAACGCATGGGACTATTTCCCACATGACCATGCCCGTTCCCGTGTTTATCGCTGGAATGAAGATGGATTGGGTGGTATTTGTGACCGCCATCAGATTATGTGTTTTGCGCTGGGGCTGTGGAATGGTAACGATCCTTTTCTGAAAGAGCGCATGTTTGGCCTGACCGGTAGTGAAGGCAATCACGGCGAGGATTTGAAGGAATATTATACCTATCTAGATAATACGCCGACCCATTCTTATATGAAGATGGTGTATAAATATCCGCACGCGGAATTTCCATACCAACATTTAATTGAAGAGAACCAGCGGCGCAGCAAGCTGGAGCCAGAGTATGAACTGGTGGATACGGGTATTTTTGACAACGGCCGTTACTTCGACATCACTATCGAATATGCCAAAATTCAACCCGAAGATATCCTCATTCGCATCAGCGTCAGCAATCGTGGGCCAGAAGCGGCTCCGATTCACCTGCTGCCTACACTTTGGTTCCGCAATACCTGGAGTTGGGGGCGTGATGATCGCCGTCCACAACTAAGCCGAGGAGCCACTGAGCCATACGAAAATCATCCCGTCAACAGCATCATCGCCAATCATTGGGATTTGGGCGAATATATTCTTTATTGTGCCGATGCCGATGAACTGCTTTTCACAGAAAACGAGAGCAACAACGAACGCTTATTTGGTTCACCCGCAGAAAGCCCTTTCGTGAAAGATGCCTTCCATAATTATGTGGTAGATAGGCGAATCGAAGCGGTCAACCCGGCGCAAACAGGCACAAAAGCGGCGGCTTATTACAAACGCAGCGTGGGGCCGGGTGAAACGGTCACTTTCAACTTACGTTTGGCGGCGGCTGTCGATACTCATCCGCTTGATGCCCCCTTGGCGGACTTCGATGATTTGTTGCACCAACGCCAGCGGGAGGCTGATGAGTTTTATGATGTGGTGCTGCCTTCCAAATTGGACGATGATGTCAAGTTGGTGGGGCGGCAAGCATTTGCTGGCTTATTGTGGTCGAAACAGTTTTATCATTACATTGTTGGCGAATGGTTGGATGGCGATCCAGCCGAACCAAAGCCACCAGACTCACGCTTAAACGGCCGTAATCACGATTGGACCCATCTTTACAATGCCGACGTCATCTCCATGCCCGACAAGTGGGAATTCCCCTGGTATGCCTCCTGGGATTTAGGCTTCCACTGCATTACCCTGGCACACGTCGATCCCCAGTTTGCTAAAGACCAAATTCTGCTCATGTTGCGCGAATGGTATATGCACCCCAATGGTCAGATACCCGCCTACGAATGGAACTTTGAAGATGTCAATCCACCTGTTTTGTCTATTGCCGCGCAACGCGTATTCGAGATCGAACGCGACACGACCGGCAATGCTGACTACAAATTCTTAGAACGTGTTTTCCACAAGATGATGCTTAACTTCACCTGGTGGGTCAATCGTAAAGATGCCTTGGGTAATGATATTTTTCAGGGTGGCTTCTTGGGCATGGACAATATTGGTGCCTTTGACCGTGATAATTTGCCGGAAGGTTATATGTTGGGACAAGCCGATGGCACCAGTTGGATGGCGGCCTTTGCCAAGAGCATGACTGCCATCGCCCTCATCCTGGCACAAAAAAATCCCGTCTATGAAGATATGGCCAGTAAGTTTGGCGAACATTTCTTCTATATTGGCAATGCCATGAACAACCAACAGGATGCTAATTCGTCGCTTTGGGATGCACAAGATGGCTTCTTCTATGACTACTTGTTGGCTCCCGATGGGGGTCGCGAGCCTGTCCGTGGGCGCACGATGGTCGGGTTTGTGCCGCTTTTTGGGGCTAATGCGTTGCCCGACGAGATGGTGGACAAAGAAAGGTTCCCAGATTTGATGGCGCGGCGGCAATGGTTTATGGAACATTTTCCGAAGCTGGTGGAAAGTATTGGCCCTATGATTTCTTTAGGTGAAAACAACCATACGATCATGGCGCTTGTGCGGCCTGATCAGTTCCGTCAAATAATGCAATATATGCTTGATGAGGATGAGTTCCTGTCGCCGCACGGGATTCGTGCTGTTTCCAAATTTCATGATGCTAATCCATTGGTCATCAATGTTGGCGGGCAAGAATATCGGCTGGATTATGAGCCAGGTGAATCAACGAATAATTTATTTGGTGGCAATTCCAACTGGCGTGGGCCTATTTGGATGCCGGTCAATTATCTCATTCTCAATGCTTTGTCACATTATTACCCCTTTTTCGGCGATGCATTCCAGATTGAATGCCCCACAAATTCGGGCAATTTGATGAATTTGGATGAGG
>CAYGMR010000490.1:0-4448 GCA_964350725.1 uncultured Ardenticatenaceae bacterium
GACGAAATAAGCAACGACTCCAAATTAGACAATTTGCCTGCATCGCGTCGCAAAGCAATATGCCCATTTTGCTCGATTACGGCCACCCCGGCAGAATCATAACCACGATATTCAAGCTGCTTTAAACCCTGCAAAACAACATTTGGTGCCTGCCGTGATCCGATATAACCAACAATACCACACATAAAAAACCTCCAGTTTTGTAGCGTCAAACAATGACAAGATGCAGCCGCAGCTCCATTGCCTGACAATTAATATGTGGCGTGCCCGCGTTTTTGTTTTTGCGTGGGAACGCCCCTTCAGATTGAATGGGTCAGTCTTGCTAAATAGCTGAAATGCTGACCGCTCTTTACACCACATGTATCATGATTTGTCGGTTGGTTACCCAAGCCGGTTTGACATAATACTCATTTGAAGGGGCAAGTAATCAGAGTGTGGTACTCTGGAAGGCATCCGCTGATCTTTCGATTTTCGTAAGTCGTTTGGTCAAGTAGTTGTCTGCTCTTCTAGTCTCTCAACTATCAAATAACCTGACGATTCGACTAACTTAATCTCATCGTGATGATGAGGAACCTTCACCTCGTCAGCCATTTGTTTGTGTTTTTACGCAAATAAATGGCCCATGCGCTGTTAATGCCCATTGGCAGAATGTTTCTGCCGATTGCAACAGCTTAACGATAACTGCGTTAACTGTCAACTATGTATAGTTTGCTAAAATTACAATTTGCCTTACTAAACCATAATCTAATGCGTTGTAAAGCAATTTTTTTAAGAGGTTTGTAGTAACGGCTTATGAACCTTCAGAAAATAAATCGGTAACGCGCTCTGGCCGGTCTCCTGACCGCACCAGTCAATCGGCACGGTCAGGAGACCGGTCGCAGCTATTACCGAAACAAACATTTAACATCCATCAGCGGTCAAGTAGCTAACGCCGTTACTACAAACGCGAACGAATTTAGTTGACAAAGCGCTAAGCTCAACCTTCGTCGGAATGTTAAGTTTCTTTGTTTACAATGTCAATGGTGGTGTGTATAGTTGAAAGGGCTGCATCAATAACAAATAATCATAATTTTGGGGGAAACCCTGCATGTAACTGCAATTGCTGATTTAAACTCCGCAATCCGCATTTATGAGGAGAAAGGATGAAAAAGCTTCCAGAACATGGATCTTGTTTTGTATGTGGATCAGAAAACCCAAAAGGTTTGGGCGTGCGTTGGTATGCACGAGAAGACAACTCTATTTTTACCGAAATTGAATTAACCGAGGCTGAACAAGGGCCGCCTGGTCATGCGCATGGTGGGGTGCTGGCGGCACTATTGGATGAAGTAATGGGAACGGCCGTTTGGTATGCTGGTTTTATGGTATTGGCAGCCAACTTAAATGTTGATTTCCGTCGACCTGTGCCCTTAGGTGTGCCTTTGGTCGTCACGGGAACGGTCAGCGATAGAGACGGCCGTAAATTATTCGCTCGTGGTGAAATTAGTTTGCCAGACGGCACAAAAGCTGCTGTGGGAAAAGGTTTATTCATTGAAGCCAGTGACCTATTTACCCAGCAAGAAGGCAGCTCAGATTTTTTGAAAATGCTGTCCAAGTAAACACATATGACTTTTGATATAGCACTCACCTTATTTATCTTAATCGTGGCTATCATCCTATTCGCAACTGAGCGAATTAGAGCCGATTTGGTCGCCTTATTGGTTCTGTTAGCGGTGTTGCTCACAGGGCTGGTCACAGTGGAAGAAGCCTTTTCTGGTTTTTCTAATCCGGCCGTGATAACTGTCTGGGCAATCTATATCGTCAGTGCTAGTTTAACCCATACAGGCATCGCCGATTATATGGGAAAATATCTAGGAAAAGTGGCTGGTACGGGTGAAGTGCGCTTGATTTTTGTGCTCATGCTGGCCGTGGGTGGGATGTCAGCATTTATGAATAACATTGGTGCCGCTGCTGTGATGCTGCCTGTAACCGTTGCATTGGGTAAGCGTGCCAACGTGCCCGTCTCGAAATTGCTAATACCATTGGCCTTCGGCTCGTTGTTGGGCGGCATTACCACCCTGATCGGCACACCCCCTAATTTGTTGACAAGCGCAGCTTTGATTGAGGCTGGCTTAGAGCCATTTACACTCTTTGATTTCACCCCCTTGGGCTTGATTATTTTATTTAGCAGTGTGATCTATATGCTGATCATCGGCAGGCGTTTATTGCCAGGTTATTCTGCAACGCATATTCATGGCGATGATCTCGTGCAAGAGTACCATCTGCGTGATTATCTTGCTGAAGTGCATGTCTTACCCAAATCTCCCTATATTGGAAAGACTTTTAGCGAAACACAATTGGGTGAAAAAGCAGGGTTAACCATCATGGGTGTGCAGCGTAATGGCCAAACAGCTTTCGGTCCCATTCACAACGTGCACATTGAAAGTGGTGATATTTTGTTTGTTGAAGGGCAGCATGAACGTATATTGAAGTTGGAAGAAACGGGTGGTATCTCGATTTTACCTGAAACCATTCGCGATGCAGACCTGAAATCACCGGAAGCGACAGTGGCTGAAATTGTAGTTAGCCAGTTGGCACGTTTTATAGGACAAAACATCGAAGAAATGAATTTCCGTAGCCGTTATGGTTTAACGGTTTTAGCTATTTGGCGCAACGAAAAGCCGATTATTGGGCGCCTGTCTGAAGTCCCTTTGCAATTGGGTGATACGTTGTTGGTACACGGCCGTCGTGAACGTATCGAAGATTTGCGTGATGACAATTCCTTTTTGCTGCTGCGCCCACCCGAAGGTCCCAGCCCACGTCTAAACAAAGCCCCCATCAACATGATAATCTTTGTTTCGATGATTTCGTTGGTCGCTTTTGGGGTGCTGCATATTGCGACAGCCGCCGTTTTAGGGGCGGCCTTATCCGTGCTGACTGGCTGTCTTTCTATGGATGAAGCCTATAAATCGGTCGAATGGAAATCGGTGTTCTTGATTGCGGGCATGTTGCCGTTGGGGATTGCGATGGAAACCACAGGCACAGCACAATTGCTTTCTGATGGGATCGTAACGCTGACGGGCGCTTATGGGCCGCGTGGCGTGATGCTGGGATTATTCGTTTTGACGGGTGTCTTGACAGCATTTATGTCCAATGCAGCTGCGGCCGTATTAATCGCACCCATTGCCATTCAAACGGCAACAAGTCAAGGCGTTGATCCCCATGCCTATGTGATGGGTGTTGCCCTAGCCGCTTCATGTGCCTTTGTGACCCCCATCGGTCATCAAGTTTGTATTTTGGTGTATGGGCCAGGTGGTTATCGATTCTCTGATTTTACGCGTGTAGGTGTTCCCTTAACAATTTTAATTTGGCTGCTGATGCTCATATTCTTGCCATTATTCTGGCCATTTTAGCGCTGCCCGTTAGAAAGCGGTTAAACCTACATATGAATATTGTTTTTCTGAGACGCTCTTGCGTATAATGCTTGACAGAGTTTACGCTTAAATTGTCTTTTTAGGTTTTCATTTCTGCCATAAATTAGCATAGATTTCCATGGATTTTAAGTTATATAGGTTTTAATTCGTGTTAGTCTGTGTAAATCTGTGGCCAAAGTTTTAAGGTTATACCATGTCGGATTTATCATTTCTTTGGGCACTCGGCGGCTTTTTTATCGTGCTGACCCCTGTAGTTCTTATTCATGAGTTAGGGCATTTTACAGCTGCCAAACTATCCAATATCCGCGTTGAAGAATTCGGATTCGGCTTGCCGCCACGTGCGCTCAAAATTGCTGAACGTAATGGCACCATCTATTCCTTAAACTGGATACCGTTGGGTGGTTTTGTGCGCCCTTCTGGTGAAGACGATCCTAATGTTGAGGGTGGATTTGCGAGTGCATCAAAACGAGCGCGTTTGTTTGTTTTGTTTGCCGGCGCGGGTGCAAATTTTATCGCAGCATTAGTCATTTTTTGGATCGCTTTAATGTTGGGGCAGCCAGCTATTGCAGTGGGTGGCGTTGACGAAAATTCACCAGCTTTAGCGGCTGGACTTGTTACAGGCGATGTGTTTCTGGAAGCAAATGGTACTAAGATAGAAAACACTTCTGTTTTAGTTGAAATGGTTAAATCCTATGCGGGTGAGCCTGTCGAACTGCTCATTAGTCGCGACGGTGAACAGAAGGTTGTCACGCTTGTACCACGTGTGGAAGGTGAATATGATCCGGCTGTTGAAGGCCCCATTGGTGTAAGTCTGACAGCAGCAACTGGTGGTGAACGTATCAGCCAAAACCCGCTTGATGCTGCGACTGGGTCATTGGCGTTTATGTGGGAGTATGTGTCGTTATACGGCCGTTTACCCAGCATGCTCTTGAGTGGTGAAATCACACCCGCTGAAGCACGTCCTGTTAGTGTGATTGGCATTAGCCAAATTGCAGGCCAAGCAGCCGAAGCTTCAGCCACCAGTCGTAATCTGTACCC
>CAYGMR010000491.1:0-4440 GCA_964350725.1 uncultured Ardenticatenaceae bacterium
GCAACGGATGCTTCCGGTTCCTCTGCCAACGAGACACGCACCTCCGCTTGCCCGCTCGCATTGAGGTCAAGCAAGGTGATTTCGTCATAAGTATCCCATACGTCAGCCTCTAATGCAGCAGCATATGCTTCTAAATCGGCTAGGGTACAATCGCGCAAGGGTACAAAACGGCCGTTTACCGGCACACTGTCATCCGGCGCAATCGTCACAGTGATTGTGGCCGATTCGCCTTGTCCGGGCAAAGTGATTGTGATTAAGGCAGCATAGGTTGGTTCGTTATTTTCTGTCATATATATGTCGAATTACAACTATAAAGTCATCTCTTGGCTGTCATACCCGCCTTCGCGGGTATCCAAACGTATAGATTCCTGCCTGTGCAGGAATGACACGTATAGTTGCATTAAATTCATTATTACGGCACTAATTCCAACTGAATGGCACATGGCGGCGATCCAGTTAGACCGATATTATTTTTATCAACTGCTTGCAAACGGACTTCATACAGACCTTGTGGGTAAGTTGTGGTATCCCAGGAAGCCAATTCGCCCAAACGCAAGTCACGGTGCGTCAAACCGAGGTCTATCCAATTGCGACCCTCTGCCAAACGTGTTTGCACTAAATATCGATCGGCATTCGGATAAACGGCCGTGCCTGCAATTTCAACAGTCGAGCCAAGGCGTATAGGCTGCCCAGTCAACGGGGCTAAAATACGCAAACGTGGGTCTGGACAGGTCATCGCATTGCTATCAGCCAACGCTTTATCCGCCAGTACGATCACTGTATTTTCAAGCTGTTGTACTTCTTTCGTCAGAGGAACGATGATCAAACCGAGATACGGCCGTATCGACGCCACACCCGGCAACCCACTGGGCGGCAAATAAACCTCACTCTGCGAAGCATGCTCCAATTGGCCAGGTACATACTCAAAGGGGTGATCCCAAACGGCCGTACGTACAACTCGCCAGGGCAATATGGGCTGCGATTGTTGGTCTAATTTTTCATAAAAACCAGGGTACGCCACCAATGTTTGCTGCCGCCAGCCAAAGAAACAGGTTTCATTACGAACCGGATCGACCACCATGCCGACATGCCAGGGCATCGTAAAAGCCGCCGTATGTACGACTGCATCATCACTAGAATAAAAAACACCCAAGTCTGGATGGGTGTGGAACCAGCCCACAATATCTAGTTGTGGATATGCCGCTGCCCGATCAACATGAATCTGCGCCCAAGCATCTGCCGTAAAGGTGAAATGCACCGGACCGGAATCGTTGGTCACTGCTGGAATCGCAGCTTGTACATCGACATACAACCGTCCTTCATGTTTAAAGGCATGTCCCAACAAAACCCCGCCTAATTCACAATGCAAATTGCTATTGCTATGCTCAGCGATTTGCACCAGTGCAGCTTGTGTCACCAATACCGTGACTTCGTCAGCAGGAATGGGTTTGCCGTGTAAAGCAGCTTCTTCTGGTTGGATGTGGGGAGCGCGTTCCGCAATGCTATTGAGTGCTGCGGCGCGTTCTAAGGTTATACGATCTCGGGGTGGAGATACGGCCGTTGTGTCAGATTGCACCTCATTTTCAGAGGATGTTGATACTGAGGTCATCGGATTCCTCTTCCCCAAGGACAATCAAGTCAGACAACGACTGCCCTTTCAGGTCACGCCGGTCTACCGGGAAGAGCCGTTTATTACGCAAAGCCCAGGTCGCTGCCTTCGAATTCATCGGGTCACGTGGGTCATAATTCTTATATTGAACCATCTCGCCCAAAGTTAACAGCAGTTCATCCAAGGTCTTCGCCGGCCACCAAGCACCAATACATACCGCACCCGTCACATGAATATTCGGGTGGAAGATAGGCGACAACCATTTGAGCTGGGGTTGTTTCAAAGGGTATTCTGCGTGTAAATAAACACTGACTTCATGCGATTCACGATAAATCGGCTTGCCAGATGGCGTTACTTTTTCAACACCCTTACATGTAAAGCGAATCAGGTACTTTTCCGGGGGATTACCCTCGGCACGTGCCACATGAATAAATTCACTCCGATTTACGAGGTCTAAAATTTGCCGATTATCGTTACGCAAACGCGTTTCACGAATATCAAAAGACATAGAATTTCCTGTTGAATCTAATAAGGAATCGTTTACAAATAACTTTGCAAGGTGAAAACGATTCCTCTCAAGCAAGTGCAGTTTTCCCCTTGAAATGCAAAAGTTAAAAGCTGCGCTTGCCTAAAGACCCTAATAGCTTGTGAAAGCCCTTAGTACTTTGTAAGGTAAGTTCTTTAAGCGGTTTGTAGTAACCGCTTCAGCGGTAAAACGGCTAAAACCGTTACTACAAACGCAAATAAATTTAGTTGACAAAGCACCTAGGGTCTTCAATATTACAAAATTTCTATCAATTATAATAGAAAAACGGTTGTGTCAAACCCTAACCAGCGGTTACTTCGGGGAATAAACTGAGGATATCGTCTTCTTGCACACCGGCATCAGCTAAGGATTCATCCTCGCTGAGACGTTTGCCAGATGAACGATGGTCCAGCCGGTAGGTGATGGGATTGGCACCCTGGCTTGTGGGTAAACCCATTTTACTCACCAGAGCCGGGATCAAACGCCGCATAGGCACATCACTGGGCAACTCAACAGGGGTCTTTTTGGAACCTGTGGGATCATAGATAATTACTTTGGTACTAGCCATTTTGTAAAAGCCTCCAAGCTTTTGGTTGTTGTTTAATAAAAGTCACTAATCAGTACGCAGTTTGTTCGATTTAGTTGCGTATTATAAAGCAGTTTACACTGGAGAGTTGACATAGATATTGAGTAGATTTCTTTTTGCCACGAATTTGAATTGTGGTCGAAATCTTATTCAAAATTAAAAAATGCCTCTTTGTCACCTGTTAATTCATAGTATACAACTTTCTCCCCATTGCGGGCACGTAAAATACTCAGGGGTGGTATGTCGATTTCGGCGAGCGTGCGCTCAAGAAAATCTTCCTCACCCGTGATGCGATGAGTCAGCCGCAAATCGCGCTGCACACCGGTTTCCGGGGAGGTTAGTTGATCTTCGGTCAAGCGTGCCATACGTTTGAAGATCATCTCTTCTTCATCAGTCGAAGGATCATACATGCTAATGACGATCTCGTGGCTGAATTCTAATACTGCCTCAGAGCCTAGGGTTTCCTTGGCGATGGTTAATAGGTCGGCGAGGGTGGTGCCAACGGCCGTTGCTCCCTCCAACTCCTCTAGCGGCTCTAAAACCGGATGTAAGCGGTCTTTCACCACCGGATACTCTGTTTTATACACATCATTGGTCAAGCCATTGATCAATAATCCCACACCTGGTTCCACTTCCATATCATGGATGAGTTTTAACGCCTCTTGCGTTTGAAAAGCAGCCACGATTGAAGCACTCGTTGGTGTAGTTGGCACTTTGCCTTGCAATAGATTTTGGCGTGCCAATAAGGGGCAAGAATAACGCAAACCGATCATCTGATAATCATAATCGGTGAGCGTGCTTTCGTAATTGGCGCCACGTCCTGGCCAGAAAACGCGCACAATGCCCATCAATTCTTGAATGGCACCATCAACCCAGGGACGGCCGATCGATTGGCTAAACCGGTCGATGGAAAGGCGTGCTTCACGGTTGTCGAGGCAGCCGACAATCGCATCTACGTGACGGAACACACCTAGACCCAGACCATAGTTGATATCACCATGCCAGGTTTTGACGTTCACGTCAGGGTTTAGTTCTTTAACAGCTTCAGCAGCGGCATCTACTTTGCGACGGCCGTTGTCTGCTGCCCGAAAAAGCACAGAGCGACTGAGATTGCTGTCTTCGATAGTATCAAAATCAACAATCAGCAAGTTGCCAATGCCCATCAATGCTAAATTTTTTAACACCTCATTACCCAGCGCTCCCGCACCCACGACCATAACGGTTGCGTTGCGTACTACCTCTTGCTGCCACCAACTGATGTAGCTAAATGTATGGTAACGGTCGCTGTCGGGATCAGTAATTACAATTGTTTCACTCATAAATGTATCTCTATTGATTTCTTCTTTTGAGCCACGAATTGGCACGGATTTTCACAAATTATTATTCTTTTTTGTCACGTTTAGTCACACACCATACGGGCTAATATAGCAGAAAGTTGCACAACCGTGCTCTATTTAATTATCAAGCTCTGATGAAATTTTGGGTGATGTAAAATGCGCCATGCGGATCATAAGCGGCACCGATGCCGACATGGGTCCAGATGGGGTTGAGCAAATTACCACGATGGTTTGTGAGACGGCGCGGTTGGTTCATGTAGGCGTTGTGGATGGCGTAAACGGCCGTTTCACCATGCGCCGCATCCCCGTAGACCACACCAATATTCTCGCCACAAGCCAAATAACTCACGCCATATTGTGTAATGCGGCGTGCAACCTTGAC
>CAYGMR010000492.1:0-2171 GCA_964350725.1 uncultured Ardenticatenaceae bacterium
ACGAGGCTACAAGTTTACTCTAGAAATCTCTGGAAGCAAAGTCTAAGTTAATTAAATCAAAAGAGAGTTTTAAAAAGCGGGGTATAATCCGGATTCATGTCAAATATAAAGAGGCAAACAGATCAAGCAAATGACCGCGCCCAAGTGCTGCGTGCGGCGGGAATCGTTTCGGCGGCACTGCTGCTCAGTCGTGTTGTGGGCTTGCTGCGCGAAATGTTCATTCGCTCATCACTCGGCGTGGTCACAATCGAAGCGACTGCTTTTGATATTGCCAAAGCATTTCCTGAAGCAATTTTTATGATCATTGCTGGGGGCGCGATTGGCTCTGCTTTTATCCCCACATTTGCAGCTTATTTCACGCGAGATGATGAAGTTGGAGCCTGGCGGCTCTTTTCTGCTGTGATTAATTTGATCACGATAACTGTCACGCTGGTTGCATTGGTGGCGATGATTTTCGCTGAACAGATTGTACTCTTTTTCTATGCCGATAATATCGCGTTACAACCGGAATTATTAGACATCACCGTTCTGTTGATGCGCATTATGCTGATCTCGCCAATCATTTTTGGCGCTAGCGGTGTGATCATGGGGGCACTCAATGCCCGTCAACATTTTCTTTTGCCTGCATTGGCACCAACTATTTATAACTTAGGCATCATTGCTGGCGGGCTTGTTGGCCTGCAAGTTGGCAAAACTGCATTTGCAACGGCCGTTGGCTTGGCAGTCGGCACAGTTATCGGTGCAATGGGTCATTTGTTGATCCAATTACCGGCATTGCGCTGGAAACATGCCCGTTATACGGCCGTATTCACCCTGCGTGATCCTGGTGTCATCCAAGTCATAAAACTCATGATCCCGCGTGTTTTGGGGCTTTCTTTTAACGAAATCAACACCTTTATCCGCCTCTATTTGACTGGCTCGATGCTGCTGGGCAGCTTGCCCGCCCTCAACGCCGCCTTTCGCCTGATCATCTTGCCACAGGGCATTATTGGCCAAGCATTAGGCATTGCTGCCTTTCCTACCCTTTCTACTCTTGCCGCTAAAGAAGACTATGCGGGCATGCGCACCATCGTTACAGATTCGCTGCGCTTGCTCCTGTTTTTGGGGCTGCCGGTGACGGTGCTGCTGATTATGCTGCGCGAACCGATTATCCGCGTGTTATTCGAACGTGGTTTGTTTGGTGCTGAATCGACCCAACTGGTTGCCAATGCGTTATATTATTTCTCGTTTGCGCTGGTGGGCATCCTTTTTCTTGAAGTTTTGGCACGCACTTTTTATGCGCTAAGCGACACAATCACGCCAGTATTAGCTGGCATGATGCAAGTGACATTGATGACGGTGTTGAGTCTCTGGCTGCTCAACAGCGTGTTCACGCCCCGTGGTTGGATTGAGTTGGGGGCATTGGCCTTAGGTTACAGCATTTCTAACTATTTAGAAGTTGCTGTGCTGCTTATTCTCTTGCGTAAGAAGTTGGGGCGGCTGAATGGGCGCGAATTTGTGGATGCAGGTTGGCGCATGGGTTTGGCAACGACTCTTATGATCGTTGTCATGGGTTTTTTACTGGGATGGCTTGGCAGCGATGCATTATGGGCGCAGTTGATTGTGGGAACGGTCGTTGGCCTTCTTGCTTATGTGGCGGTGTGTTGGTTGCTGCGTGTGAAAGAGGTGATGCTGTTTTGGGGATACGGCCGTCGGCTGTTGCGCAGATAAACGCGGGTTTTTTATCTGCGAAAATCCGCGTCCTATTAAATACGCTTGGGTAAATTACTCCGACCGTACGGCCGTTGCAATCACCATTTGTCCAAGCCGCAAGGCCGGATAAATACCGGCAAGTAGAGCCGCCACAATCGCCACAGCAAATGCTTGCAAAAAATAGGCCGGGTCTAGCTGCATTTGCAATGTCCAACCAAACGAACGCACATTGATCACATAAATCAAAATCCAAGCCAATACATAGCCCACCGGCATTGCGATCAATCCGGCCGTGCCGCCCATCAACCCTGTCTCGATTAACGTTAGCGCCCACAATTGACGTACTGTCATGCCGGTGGCACGCAGTACGCCCCATTCACGCGTGCGTTCCAGTTGCAAGCTCATCAACGCGCTCAACACACCGATAAATGCCACAATTATTGCCAGCAAACGCAATGCCGCTGTAATGGCAAAAGTAC
>CAYGMR010000492.1:2181-4411 GCA_964350725.1 uncultured Ardenticatenaceae bacterium
ACCCCTCACGTAAGCCTTGATTGGACTGGATAAGCAGATCGTCACGTCCCAGAAAATGCGTTTGTAAAGCTGCGACTAATTCGGTAGGTGCTTGACCTTCTTCCACAAAAAGTCCCATTGAGCCAATCGTTTCATCTTGCCATAGATCTGTGTAAAGGTCGTTGTCGATAAAGATCGCGCCCTGATCGGAAGAATAATCATAAAAAACTGCCAGAACGGGAAATGTGCGCGGACCAACGGCCGTTTCTAACGTTAAGGGATCGGGTGGCAGGCTCAAATTCTCTTTTAGCAGCAGTGCCTCCGAGATGACGATGCCTTCACCTGCCGCTAATTGTGTCCACGGATCGGCTGCTGGGTCACGTTTCCACGCATACGGCCGTTGTCCGCGTGAAACATCCCCATCGACAGCCACAAGATGCACCATGCGCTCCAAATCCTGCACGATGATGTCGGTTGAGTTGGAAGTGACCACCTCAGCTACACCTGGCCAATTGCGAATTTCGTCCATAACTTCTGGCGCTAATTTGCCAGTCACGCGGTTGGCGGTGATAGTGGGTGGTGAAATGTAGACATCTGCCTGCAAGGTTTGGTCCAGCCATTGCACCACCGTTTGCCGGAAAGAACCGATCATGATCGAAACGCCGACGACAACAGAAACGGCCGTCATCAAGGCCGCAATCGCTACCGATGTGCGGCTTAGTGATCGCACAATGTCACGCGGGGCCATGCGTCCTAAGACACCCGCCAAACGGTTGCTGATGGGTGTGATGACCCGCATCAACCAGACTGTGAGGGCGGGGGTGAGCAATGTGGCTGCAATTAGCACACAAAACAGCCCCGCGAATGTAACTACCAGGTTGGCACGAATCCAGAGCAAGAAAATCCCCACAAGCGTCAAAATGCCCCAGACTGCCCACAGCCAGGGGATAACGCGCTGCACACGGCTTTCGAGCGTTGACCGTTGCAGCGTGCTGGTGGGTGTCGTGCGTGCCGCTTCCAAAGCCGGTACGAATGATGCGGCGATAGCGGCCCCAATGCCAATAAGCACCCCTTTGATCAACGTCAATGGAGGGATGGACACGTCTTGTACATTGACCACAAAATAAAAATCGTTAATTGTTTGCGTGATGAGGCGCACGGTGCCCCGTCCCAATAATACACCGAGCCCTAACCCTAAAAGCGCCCCAATCAAGCTGAGCACAATCGATTCACCGATAATCAGACCAAATAATTGCCCCCCGGTTGCGCCCACACAACGTAAAATGCCAAACATGCGCCGCCGCTGTACGACGCTGAAGGTGACGGTGTTGTAGATTAGGAACATGCCGACGACCAAAGCCAAGAGGCTGAGCGCACTGAGATTGAGTTCAAAAGCGGCGGTCATTTGTTGGATGGCGTTTTGTTGGGAAGCGGCCGTTTCGATTTGAACACCTGGTGGTAAAACCGCTTCTATTGTTGCCAATGCTGCTGTGTCGGTGGCGATGAGATCAATATGGCTCAATTTGCCCACCAAGCCCAACATTTCTTGTGCAGAGGCGATGTCGGTGAAGATGATGCCGTTTAAGGCGCTGGCGGTCGTTTCATCGGCCGGTTGTAAGATACCAACGACGGGTGCTTGCTGCGGCGTGCCGGAGATGTCTAATGTGACTGTTGCACCCAAATCCACGGCATATTGTTGGGCAGTATCGGCGGTGATGATGATGCCGTTGGGCTGTGTCAGCAGCGCGGTTAAACTATCTTGTCCACCAGCAAAACCGGTGCCGAAATAACTGCGGAAAGGGGGTTCTGCGAAGGGGTCGATGCCAACCAGGCGCAACGGCTGCGAGCCTAAATCTGGCGAGAGCACATAGCCTTCGACAACGGGCGCGGAGGGTGCATAACCAATTTCTTGGCGTACCAAACGGTAGACATCTTCATCCAGGCTATTGGGGATGGCTGATGTGATGCGATGCGTCGTGCGCCCCGTGACGGCATTTGTGGAAAGGGCAAAGGCACGTTGCGCCGAACCGTTCGCCAGATCGATGGATACCATCATGGCAACACCAATGGCAACGCCTAAAATGAAGAGGATATATTGAAACGGCCGTCTGCGCATCCGTCGCCATGCTAAGCGCCAAAGCGGGTAGTTTGAAACTTGGTACTGTTGTGGAAAGTCGGTCATTGGGGGTTGCTCATAAATGGTACACGCAGAACCACGGTGCGGGTAGGGAATTTCACGGAAAGATTTTGG
>CAYGMR010000493.1:0-4409 GCA_964350725.1 uncultured Ardenticatenaceae bacterium
TACGCTTTTATGGTTGGCATCCGTTGGGGCTAAGCGTGCCAGTATTGTTACTGCTCGGTTGGCACGCCTTCCGGGTGCGCCGCGACGGTGGCATTAGTCACCAATCCCCAACTGCAAGTTCCGATTCATCCCGCCCGCCACGCATTTCGCGTCACGAGTTGGTGCAGCGAGAAGGCGTCGTCATGCTGGTGACATTGGCCGTTTTGTTGATGTTAGCTTTGTTTGTGGATGCACCGCTGGCATCACCGGTGAATTCGGCGAGTGGGTCGGCAACAGGCACTTCGACCACGCTCAGGACAGGCGTTTCCACTTCAATTGCCGCGCCCTGGTTTTTCCTATGGATTCAAGCCTTACTACGGCATCTGCCACCGTTGGTGGCCGGCATTATCATTCCAATGACTGTGGTATTGTTGTTGGTATTGTTGCCCTGGTTATTAGATCGATCAGATGAGGGAACGGCCGTTTGGTTTAATCGTGAAGGGCGGCTGGCTCAAGTCGTGGTATTGCTCATCGCGCTGGGTATTTTCTTGTTGACGATTTGGGAGTGGTGGGGATGAACAGGTATCAAAAGATAACGGCAGTTCTCGGGTTATTACTCCTTCTGCTTACAGTTGGCGCTGTCGTGCGCCAAACACGCCAGCCAGAAATTGTGGAAATCACACCTACCCTAACCGGTCGGCCCGAGTTATGCCTTACCTGCCATCAAGGTATCGAGGAAATTAGCGCCAGTCATCCGCAAGAATCGTTTGGCTGTGTGCTGTGTCACGGCGGCGATGGCTTGGCGCTGGACGCTGATCTGGCGCATGCCACCATGCGCGGTGGCATCACTCCCGAATCAGCAGGTAATCCCAGCGATCTCGCCGTCGTGGAAGAGTCTTGTGGCGGTTCTACCTGCCATAGTGCCGCTAACGACGACCACATTCATCGTGTCATGACCTCCGTCCAAGCCACTTATGCTGGCGCGATTGCCCAGGTCAATTATGCGTTTGGGCAACAGCCAGACCCGACAGCCCGTTGGGGTGTCTATGCTGTGCAAGACGACCTCATTACGACAGAAACAGGTGTGCCATTTCTGGAACAATTTAGTCCTGGCTCGGATGCGCCGGAAGCCGTACATGCTTTTGCTCAGGATTGCCAATTTTGCCATGTAACGGCCGTTCCTCTTGCCGAACCTTACTATTTCCGTGCGACTGGCTGCGCCTCCTGCCACACCATCTATGAAAATGATGGCCTCTATCGCGGCAGCGATCCGACCATCCCCAAAGATGAACCGGGCCATGCCAGCAGCCATCAACTAACCACCGCTATTCCTTATTACCAATGCAACCATTGCCACAATCGCGGCAACTTCTCACTGCGCCAAATGACCTTTTTAGAGCGTGATGATTTGCCTGGCCCCCATAGCTTATCGGCACAAGAACAACGGGAACTGGACTATTATCAGCCTATTTCCCAGTTTACGTTGTGCGAATGGGAGTTGGATTGCGTAGACTGCCATACCAATGGCGAGGTGATGGGCGACGGTGACATCCATTCCAGCCAGGCAGACATTCAGTACATTCAATGTCAAACGTGTCACGGCACGTTAACAGAAATGCCCCAGTTAGAAACGATCACTGATCCAGAACACCCTGCTATTGTATCGGCTAATTTAAACCCCAATTACAACGTGGCGGTAGGCGATACAGTCATCGCCACGACACGGGATGAAACGTTTGGTTGGGTCAAGTGGGACGGGGAGCGGTTGATGGAAACGAGTAAAATAGACGGCCGTTTGTATGAAGTGCCGCTCGTCATGGACAGTGCCTGCCAACAGCAGCCCGACGAGCAAGAAAGCCACTATTGCCATGAATGTCATGCGTATGAACGGGAAATAGAAGATTAATGATTTAAGATTGAAGACGAATGAAGTCTCTAATCTTTAATCTCCAAAAGTTATGAACGAGAAAACAAACGAACCTGATTTATCGCGCCGTCGATTTTTGTCCTTGTTGACTCATGGCGGCTGGGTGGCGGCGATGGGGGTATTGGTCTATCAGATGAGCCGATTTATGGGCGCACGCGATAGGCAATCCATTCCCACGCCGCTGGTGATAGCGGGCACGTTGGCTGATTTTCCACCTGGCTCCACCACCTATGTCAGTGAAGCACGCGCCTGGGTGGAAAACGATCAAGGCAACTTAAAGGCGTTGGATGCGGTTTGCACCCATATGGGCTGTATCGTGCAAGAACGAGAAACGGCCGTTCCTGGCTTCCAATGCCCGTGTCATGGCAGTGAATATGGGGAAGATGGGGAAGTAGAAAAGGGGCCTGCAGAACGGCCGTTACGCCCCCTGCATATTGAAGTGACATCCGACAATCGGGTTGTCATTCGCACCTAACGCAAAAACCTGTTAGGTTTACATAAATCACACGGTTTCCAAATGATAGTCATGCCAGAAGCGCCGGTAGGACGGGATGGTAAATAAACCTGACAGGACTAGTCACGATTCCGAAACAACGGCGCTGATATTAGCAATACGATGCAAACGGTCCAGCATATCGGCGCGTTCCAGGCTGATAAGCGTGAAGGTATCGGCCAGTTTTTGCAGCCAGTTGCTGAATTTAGCCTGTGTTCTCTCATCCAAAATATGCTGGGGTTGATCAGCGGCCGTTAATTCAGCCGCATCCAGTCCATGTTTTTTAGCTAATTTTTCAATCTGCGCTTGCCGGACGGCCGGTTCGACTGGCGCGGTAAAGAATTGACCGGCAACAAAAACCGCTGGCGAGGCGCCATTTGCTTCAATTCTTGCGCGTGCGTATTGAAAACCAGCATGGCAGGTAGAAAATTGCGGCATTTTTTCGTGCTGATTGGCTAATTCTTGCCAGGATTTGATGCACGCCTTTCGGCCTGAATCGGTGCTGAGAATGAGATTACAAAACTCACAAGAGTTGCTGATTTCAGTAATCGGCTGACCGTCGGTATCGGTGATGACGGCACCCACTTCTACCGCCTCTGCACTAACGTCTTGAATGGATTGCAAGCAGTGGACGGGTAAAATATCTAAGGAAAGTTGCGGCACGTGCGCTTGGCTCGGCGCAGGTGTCCCCGAAAGCAGCGCTTCTACTTCTGGCCGAGGAAAGCGCCATTGTTGCCCGACTTTGACGCCTTGTAAACGGCCGTCTTTCAACATGCGGTAAATTGTCGTGCGATCAACTTGTAGTTGGTCTTGTACTTGTTTCGTCGTTAATAAGTCATTCATTTAAAGCCAGGCCTTTTGCCTACAGTTCATCAGGGTCAATCACCTGAAACACTGGGACGTAGCGAATCTTGTGATGCTTCCCGTTCGCGAGCTGCCACCGGTGTCACCACAACGGTTTCTTCAAACAACGGGAAGTAATGGGCGATTAAAGAATAAGCTAAAACGGCCGTTGCTGCCACACCAATTAAAATCGCCACTTCCATCCAATGCGGAGAATAAACTTGCCCGTTAAGTGGCTTCATCGCAAACCAAGAGACGCTAAATCGATTCAATACCACGCCAACCAAGACAAAACTGGCGCCGACTAAAACGCCAATTCGACTATGCCGTACCTTTTTGAAAGATAACAAGATAATCGGAATCACAACACCAATGACCAACTCCGTCAAATAGAGGGTGCTGTAAACGCTGCCATCCGTTAGCAAATGCAGTTCATCCGTGATCATCAATTCGCCTAATCTAAGTACCAGAAAAACACCTAAAACCCAAGGTATAAACCAAGCCAGTTCAGCCATGACATGCACGGGCAGCGTCCGCTTGAAAACCCAATAACTGATCACGGCCCCCATTGTCACCATCGCTAACCCGGCCGCCAATGACGAAATCAAGAAAAACACCGGTAGAAACATTGAATACCATAAGGGATGAAGCCGCGACGACATGACCACAAACAGCGTGCCTAATGAAGATTGATGTAAAGTAGAGAGTGTCACACCAGCAATCACCAGTGGAATCGTCATCTTTTCGATAAGGGGCAAAATGCCGCTAAAACGCGAGTTTTTCAGAAAAACGGGGCTGAGTTCATAAATCAGGATGGTGGAATAGAGGGCGATACACCAACTCACCTCAAATAATGCTGAGTTTAGGTTGGGGAAAAACAAAAAGTGGTAAAACCGATCCCAACGACCTAAATCCATAAATAAAATCACCAGAACGGATGAGTAGCCGATCAACCCTGCCAACACGGTTGGTTTGACGGCCGGATGCAGTTCATGTAAATGGAACACATACACCAGCGCGGCCAACGTAAATGCGCCGCCGGAGAAAGCCACGGTGGACAGGTCAAAACTAATCCAAATACCCCAGGGGAAAGCTTTGCTTAAATTGGTCGTTTCACCCAGACCTGCGTACAGGCGATACGCCCCCACCGACAAGCCTGCCGCCGCC
>CAYGMR010000494.1:0-3990 GCA_964350725.1 uncultured Ardenticatenaceae bacterium
CTGGATTTGATCTGGGTCTCTTTGGATGGCGCCCGCCCGGAAAGTTATGCCGATGTGCGGCTGGGTGCAGAACTGCCTAATGTGTTGGCGAATATTCGCCGCTTGCGTTCGCTGCGTCGGCCCGGGCATCGTGCCGTTCCGGCAATCGGCATCGCTTTTGTGGCTATGCAGCGCAATATTGGTGACTTGCCAGACCTGTTAAATTTGGGCAAACGGTTAGGGGTCAGTCGTTTTCATGTGAGCAATGTGCAGCCCCATACGCGCCAAATGCAGCAAGAGATTTTGTACACGGCCGCACTCAATTCAATCACTTTTGTCGAATCGCCCTGGCTGCGGCAGTTGATTTTGCCCAAAATGGATATCAACGAACATACACGCGAGCCATTCTTGAAGGCGTTGGACAGTGGCTACAATGTGCGTCTGGCCGGGCAAAATCTAGGCGGCGCCAATGATGTCTGTACGTTTATTGAGAGTGGATCCTTGACGGTGGGGTGGGACGGCCGTGTCACGCCTTGTCCGCCGCTTTTGTATGATCACACAACCTACTTGCGTAAATATGAGCGGAAATCACGCCAACATACAATCGGCAATGTTTTGGAGCGCGGTTTGCTAGATTTGTGGCATGATCCGGACTATGTTGCTTATCGCGAACGTGTGCAAAGTTTTGCTTTTGCGCCTTGTACCCCTTGTGGTGGCTGCGAGTTGTTAGAAGAGAATCAGACCGATTGTTTTGATAATCCGGCTCCTGCGTGTGGAGCCTGTCTTTGGGCGCAGGGCATTGTGCAGTGCCCATAGGTAATTCACAAAAAGTAATTTGACTAAAAACAATTGTGATTTTGTGAATTCCTCAAGGAAAACAGGAGATTTTTTGTCTTTCTAATTCAAAATATTTTCCTGTTTTCACCTAATTGTTTGTGGGATGATTTTATAAATCGTCCGGGCGATTTGCAAAATCGACCTACACTGGGGAGTATAAAATGACTTTGGAAGCTAAAACCGAAGTATTCCTGGCGCAAAAAAAGATCGCTGTTGTTGGCGTTTCACGAACAGAGGGAACGGCCAATGGCATTTATGATCGCATGAAGGAGCGCGGATATGAAGTGTTTGCAATCAATCCCAATGCGACAGAAATCAAGGGAGACCCTTGTTATCCTGACTTGAAGTCGGTTCCTGGCGGGGTAGATGCAGTCATGATAGCAACACGTCCTGAAATAACCGAACAAATCGTAGAGGAATGTGTCGAGCTTGAGATTCCGCATGTGTGGATGCATTACAATGCACTTTTTGGGGAGAGTAATAGTAGTGTTTCAGAAACGGCCGTAACCCTTTGCCGCGACAATGGAATCAACGTAATTCCCGGTGGCTGTCCGTTGATGTTTGGCCAAACGGCGGACTTTGGTCATAAATGTATGCGTTGGATTTTGGGCGTAACTGGCAAACTGCGGTAAAAAGACTTTCCTGTTTGTATAAAAAAATACAGCGTTGGGGTGCAAAGCCCAACGCTGTTTTAACTACGCATTCTTTATCTTATGGTTTGCCGACGTCGCAGTACATAAACGGAGTAAATGATTAAGATGACTCCACTTATAGCTATCATGACAAAGGAACCAGGTAAAGCAGCAGCCTGGATCGTACTGAGGCCTACCGCTGTCGGTTCGGGGGTGTAGCAGCTGCTCCGACTAGTAGCCAGGTTGATAATAGTGCCACTTGTTAGCGAACCAATGTCTTCCAAAATTTCGATCCGCAGTGCCACTGCTTCAGCACTAGCGGTTGTACTCGTGACATTTTGGCTGAGTACGGGAGCTATCGTAACCACGGCCACATCAACATTGTTAATTTCCACGATGACTTGTGCACCTGGTGTATCGACGTTTACAGAAACACCCTGTATTTGCAAATTAACAAAATTGTAATCAGCAAAGGCGGTATTGTCTGTCTCACTATCACAGGTTGTTGCGGTATTGGAGCTAATGACATCGGCCGTTACAATTTGTTCAAGCCCTGTGGAAGGGAAAAGTGCTGCTGACACACCTTCCAGGTCAGCGGCTGCCGTTTCATTCACGTCTGTACCGCTTGCCGTTGATGCTGTGTTCACCAATGAGGTGATGGTGTTGGCTTGCAGCAAAGATTCAATACCAATGGGATCACTAAAGACTGAGAGATTATCGACAGAACCTTCGCCGATTGTTTGTCTGGTGGTTAATGAATCTGAGCGTGTTGTGGAAGTGATTAAATCTGTGTCAACAAGTAAAGTATTGAGTGTTGCTACAAAATCATCATCAGTGGTCGAGCCAGGACTATTTGTGTCTCTCATTGCTTGTGTTTGGACGATGTCGATGTCGGCATTAATAAGGGGGCTGCTTTCGCTAATGCCAATCCCCTTGCCGGCACCATTGGTGCTAACTACTCCACCTGCGCCTGAGATTTTTGCGGTTTCGCTGATGACAATGGCACCTACGTCTACTGTTGTTGCACCTACTACGGAGATCGATAGATTTGCATCTATTGCTACGGCTTCGGCTGTTCCACCAAAGGGGTCGAGTGGATCTGCCAGAGCAACTGTCACAGCCAGTAAAGATAGTCCTATGATAAGGACTGAGACGATTAATAGGAAGCGTGTTTTCATGATGTTCTCCTGTCTCATTCTATGAGAAAAGCTGTATACATATTACAATTGGGATCAATCCACAAACTTTCCGTTGTGATGTTTTTAGGCGCACCCAGACAACTGATTACACCAGCTGCAAATGTATAATTTAATTGGATTAATGTGTAGGTTGGGGCTGAATAGCCAGACCGGCTGATTGGAGTTTAGCTCTAGTTTCCCATCCCTATACGTCACTTCTGTATTAGAGATCTCTTACTTAAATTAGTATAAGTTCTGTTAAAACCACTGTCAATAGTACCTAAGTACTGAAAGGTAAGTAAGCTTTTTTGAGAGTTGGACAATGAGTGGATCGTTGACGGTGGGGTGAGACGGCCGTGTCACCCCTAGTCCGCCGCTTTTATACGATCACACAATCTACTTGCGTAAATATGAGCGCAAATCGCACCAACATACCATCGGCAATGTGACCGATTGTTTTGATAATCCGGTTCCTGCGTGTGGAGCCTGTTTAAGGGCATAGGGCATTACTTGATACGCACTATGCACTACGCAATATTGTTTTATCCAATCAAAACCACAGCCTCAGGATAAGTCAGCAGCTGTTCGGATTGACGGCGTTGTAAAATGGCGATGACGATGGTCAAAGCCCCTAAGCGTCCCCAAAACATGACGACCATCAGAATGTATAAACCAAAGGTGTTTAGATCTCCTGTGATACCTAACGAGAGGCCACAGGTTGCCAGGGCAGACACAACTTCGAACAGGACTGTGTTAAACGTAAATTCATTGGTGAGCAAAATTAACCAACTGGCAAGAAATACGACAGCGATGCTGATGGTTAAGACTGCCCCTGCACGTCGCACCGTGCCAGAAGCGACCACGCGTTTGCGGATTTGGGCTGTGGGTAAACCACGTGCATTGCTGAATAAGGCGATTGCCAAAACGGCAAATGTGCCAGTGGTTATGCCGCCGCCCATAGAAGCGGGCGCGCAGCCAATAAACATCAAGCCCATGACCAACAATTGGCTGGCGGGCTGCATATTATCAAAATCACGGAAACCGGGAAAGCCGGCGGTGCGTGCTGACACTGATTGGAACCAGGTATGGACGATTTTTTCACTATGTTCAGCTGCATACAAAATACCATCTACTTGTGTTTCGGCCACAAACAAGCCTATCCACCCCACCAGAATAAGGATTGCGGCTACTGTTAGGGTAATACGGCCGTTTAAGGAGATTTTGCCTGTTTTTCGCCAGTAAAACAAATCGGTGAGCACAGGTAATCCCAGACCACCAATGATAATTAGCAATCCCAATATTAACAGCGTTGTTGTATCGCCGGGAATGCCACCTGGATATTGAGGTAAACCAGCGAATAGGTC
>CAYGMR010000494.1:4000-4407 GCA_964350725.1 uncultured Ardenticatenaceae bacterium
ATTTTCCTTTCTTAAAGATTATATACTCAAGTTCTTTAATAACAATAAAACCTAGTCCTCCAAGAAAAATCAATGCACTAACCGTTCCATGAATAAGAGGGTTTAAAGCAAAGTCTTCTAGTGAATTATTAAAAAGTGCAAAGCCGGCATTACAAAAAGCGGAAATCGCATGGAAAATGGCGTAGAAAACCACTTTGTTTGCTGGCACGATGTCGTTTATGTACCAATGGATGCAAAGTAATATCGCGCCGATAGCTTCGATGATTAACGTTCCGATCAAGGCGCGACGCATGATGGTGACAATCTGTGTGGGGCGATCGAGGCCAAGCGAACTGGTTAGGGCCAAGCGGTTGTACAAGGATACCTTGCGACCTAGTAAACGCAGGATGAGTACGGCCGTTACCATA
>CAYGMR010000495.1:0-1707 GCA_964350725.1 uncultured Ardenticatenaceae bacterium
CCTGTAAAACATCTAAGCCTGCGGCATCGATGTCCCAGGCGATGATGTGCGCGCCGTGGGCTGAGATTTTGTGTGACATTAAACGGCCGATTCCACTCGCCGCCCCCGTAATTAAGACGTTTTTGCCGCTTAACTTGCTCATATCCATTCTCCTCAGTGCGTAGCCCGATTTTCCAAATTGGGCTGCAGTTTTTATGCGCTGATTTTAAGCGACTGTTCCAATTGGATCAACCTTAATAAATATCCTAGGGGAACCAGGGATATTTGGACGAGATGGGTGTGGGCGTTTGCCTGGTTGATAGTGATTGTGGGTGTGTAAATTGCCAAAGTCAACCATGCGGATTATCTTTGCGGAATGTTAATCTCGTGACAAATGTCACCTTGCTTCTGTGGTGAATGCCTATATAGTAGGGGCGAACATTACAAAAGCATCTTTGATTTTGGAAAGAATACCAAAACTTCAATCACTTGAGGATTTCTTGATAAATTCTGCGGTTTACTCAACCTCCTGTCATGACGACAGGGGGTTTTTTGTCGCTTGAGGAAAGATATTGTTATGACAACACGTTTATTATTAGTGCGCCATGGTGAAACAGATTTTAATGCACAAAAAAGATTCCAGGGACAGATGGATGTTCCGTTGAATGCAAACGGCCGTTTACAAGCCACTGTCCTTGCAAAAAAAATAGCAGAAGAGCATATCGACGTGGTTGTCGCCAGCGATCTAAAACGTGCCAGCGAAACTGCTGAAATTGTGATGGCGGGTCGTGGAGTTGAAATTGTGGTAGACGGCCGTTTACGCGAACTCAACTTTGGTGCGTGGGAGGGCATGACCTATGCTGAAATTCAAGAAAGTGATCCTCAGACCCTGTCAACTTGGGAAGGGGATTTGATGTTTATCGCACCGCCTGGGGGCGAAACCGTCAGCCAATTTAGCGGCCGTGTACGCTCTATTTTGCGTGCCATTCAGGCCAAATATGCAGGCAAAACCATCCTCATCGTGGCACATGGTGGCGTTTTACAGCTTTTGTTGTGTACATTATTGGGGCTTTCGGCCGATCGCTTTTGGCAATTTCGGTTACAAAATGCATCACTTTCAGAAGTCAGCTTACATCAAGCTGGAGCTATCATACAGAACATAAACGATACGAGCCATTTATGTTTGCAAAAGTATTAGTCATTAAATCTCAAGGAAAAAATTATGGTAGCCAGCCCAGAATACGCAGAATATATCGTTGATCTTTTGACCCCCCATTACCCGGTCAGCACACGCAAAATGTTTGGTGGTGTAGGCATTTTTTGTGAGTATGGCATGTGTGTGCTGATCTCCAGTGAGGATGTGGTTTATTTTAAGGTAGATGCCGAGAATCGCGCTGATTATGAGTCTGCTCGCATGGCACAGTTTATGAATATGCCCTATTTTCAACTGCCGGAAGAACTGTTTGAAGATGCAGATGAGTTGGGCTTGTGGCTAGCGAAGTCGATTGGTGCGGCACCGCGAGCGCAGAAGAAAAAGAAGTGAGTTAATTTTTGCTTCTTACTGCCACCTCCTTGCCTCTCAGATCACCACAAATGCGCTTCCCCGCTGTAGGTATAAAATTTACCTGTATTGGCCATTGTTAGATTATCGGCCACTTGGAGAATTCCTGCTGCTGAAGCAGGGGGCGTAATGGCTGCTGCTGGCCCCCCCATATCTGTTTGTACCCA
>CAYGMR010000495.1:1717-4374 GCA_964350725.1 uncultured Ardenticatenaceae bacterium
CCTGCTCAAATTCAAAAGACATCATGCGGGTCAGCATATTGAGCGCGGCTTTACTGCTGTTATAGCTGTACTTTTTCCAACCGGGGTTCACTTTTTGCAAAGAGCCTAGCTGCGAGGAAATATTGACTAATTTTGGCTCCTTGGCATTGCGCAACAAAGGCAAGAATTGAGTAATGACGCGCATGACACCAAATACATTAACCTCAAACGTGTGCTGCATAATAGTTGGATCGAAGTTGGCAAGGGTCTCGTTACTGTAGAGGATGCCAGCGTTGTTGATTAGCATATCGAGGTGGTTTGTTTGTTGGGTTACGGCCGTTGCTGCTGCTGCAACCGAATCATCTGAAGTCACATCCAATGCAACAAGAGCCAATTTTTGGGGGAAACTCGCTTTTAATGTCTGTAATGTTGCTGCTTTTTCTGGTTGACGGCAAGTCGCAAATACAAATGCGCCACGTTCAACCAATTGCCGTGTTAGTTCAAAGCCAATACCACGATTGGCACCTGTAATTAAAACCTGTTGCATAATTTCTTCCTTGTTGTTTCCCTGCTACCATATTCTCTGTTGCTCCCCGATATGGTCTGCTTGGCTCCATTTCCTTGTAAGCTGTAATTTTAAGACATTTTAAATAAACTTCAAGTCGATTTTGGCAGCATAAGTTATAATTTGAAAAGGATTTCCGTTTGGATTATTTCAAATGAAATTCTTGCTTTTACCAAAACTCCAGAAAAAAGAGGAATATTATGGAAAAATACGGATATCGCTTCTCATTTGGCCCTTGGAATATTCATGAAGGTGCAGATCCTTTTGGACCGCCTGTGCGCGAGACTTGGACATTTCAAAACAAGCTCATTGCATATAAAAATTTAGGCTATGATGCAGTACAATTTCATGATGATGATGCTGTACCCAATCTCGGGGAGTTGACACCTCACCAGATTCGCTTGGCTGCCCAAGCAATGCACAAAAAATTGGATGCTGCTGGATTAGACGTGGATTTTGTAGCACCCCGCTTGTGGGAACATCCATTGACAATTGATGGCGCGTATACGGCAAATGACCCAGTTGCGCGTGACTATGCAAGGGAACGTTCCAAGATTTGCATCGATATTGCGCGGGAGTTGAACAATGATTTGATCGTGCTCTGGCTGGCGCGTGAAGGCACATATCTTCGTGAAGCTAAAGATGTGCCGCAAGCGATGGAGCATCTGCTTGCAGCTATTGACATGATGTTGGAATACGATCCGGATATTCGTATAGCCATTGAACCCAAGCCGAATGAACCCATGGATTTAGCCTACATCCCCACTATTGGACATGCGCTGGCTTTGGGTGCGCAAACCCGCGATCCTAGCCGCGTTGGGGTAGTGATGGAATCGGCACATGCGATTCTTGCTGGCTTAGACCCGGCAGATGAGATTGGATTTGCGATGGCTTTTGGCAAGTTGTGGAATGTGCATTTGAACGATCAAAATGGGCTGAAATATGATCAGGATCGTTCTTTTGGTAGTGTCAATCTACGCGGCGCGTTTAACCAGGTGCGTGTGTTGGAAGAAAACAATTATGCTGAGATTGGTTTTGTGGGCATGGATGTGAAAGCATTGCGTACGCAGCCGGCTGATTTAGCAACTAAACATCTGCGTAACAGCCTGGATGTGTTTTTACGGTTGGTGGGACTGGTGCGCTCCCTGGATAAACAAAAGATTGATGATTTGGTTATTGCTCGTGACTATGAAGAGCTTGATTGGTTGATTATGAATCATATGTTGCGTGAAGTTTAGAAAGTGGTAGGGAAATGGCACACCATTTCCCTACATATGACGTTCACCCCATGGAATCCTGAAGAGTCAGAAAGTTTGGTTTTCACTATGACAACAACTAATTTAGGAAGGAGCGCAATGAAAATATAAGGGAAATTTTTTCCTGAATTAGTTGTTGTAAAGAGTTGCCAACGGCCGTTTTATTCCCCCTAAATTTTATCCCCCGAACAAAGTTACAAAACAATCAACGACTGTCACGTTTGTGTCACGTCATGCCTCTATCATCCTCAGTAAGTAAACACAACCCTTACAAAACACGAGGAAAGAGACATGACTACTTATTACACAAACAACTTAAGCGCAAAACAAGCTTTTCAACAACAAGCCAATCAACAAGCCGCCCACCTTTATGCCCAAGCCAGCCAGGTCAGCTTTACACAATCAATTCGTCGTTTGTTTGGCAGCGAAAAACCAGGCTTACAATCTTTAAATGCAGATGTAGATGCCAGCCAAGTCGCATCCCACAAAGTAGAAGCGAAAGCGGTTAGTTTGGATGCAATCAAAGGAAGTTGTGGCCGTAGTAAAGATTTTGACGCTGATTACAAACCGATCAATACACATTCAAAAGAACGGTGGCTGCGCGTGGCAACGGCCGTATTCACCGGCAAAAGATTACCCCCGGTCGAACTGGTTCAAATTGGCTCACAATATTACGTAATCGACGGCAATCACCGCGTTTCAGTCGCCAAAGCTTTGGGAAAGGAAACAATTCAAGCCTATGTTACCGTATGGGAAATGCCCAATACTTTGGTTAGCCAATAAGCATAAATTGCACTAGTGATCCATCAAACAAAGTTTGACGGATGATTGTAAAACGATTTGGCAAATCGTTCCAC
>CAYGMR010000496.1:0-4355 GCA_964350725.1 uncultured Ardenticatenaceae bacterium
CTGCATTTATTGGACTTACAAGCATGAACTCTAAATTGATAGAGGTTATCGGGTTCACGCGAAACATGCCCTTGTAGGATCGGCCGTTCATGGATCGTTTGGGCAAACATTTCATCTTTCGAGAACCGATAACGGGGTGGTACGTTCAAAATAGCAAAATCCCCTTCTAATGCACCTAATTCCCTGAAAATAGTTTGGTCAAAACTGACATCTTGCATGGGCACAGGATAGACAGTGTATTCGAACAGAATGAGTAACCCCAATCCCACTGTGAGCAAACTAGACCAAACCCGATTAGTCACATATGACAAGACGACTTGCCAACCATAGGCAGCCAAAATCGCAACTGGCAGCGCTAAAAACATAATAAAACGCTCTGGTTCGCGCATTAAACGTGTGATTGGTGCTAATAGTTTGTAGAGTGTTGGAACGCTAGCGTATAGCTGCCCGTTTATGCGCCATGCCATGCCGGATGCCAAGAGCATGAGCATAATTGCCATAAGCAGCCAGACCCATGTCTTGCGCCAATTTTTGATCAACCCGATGCTGATTAACACAAGTACACTAAGGCCAATATAGGCAGGATAACGCCGACCCTTAGAGCGATCTGGGTAGAAATGTTGGTCGTAATATTGGTTGACGATTGATTTAAACTGGGGATGGCGGCGTGGCGGTGTGATATAGGCCAGCCAATCGGTATTCATGATTTGTTCGTCGCTGGCGTAAAAAATATCGGCGGTGATATCTGAGTTTAATTGTTCACGACCCAGCATGATGGCGGGGGGCAGCAGCAAAATGAAACCGATTAAGCCAACCCCAGCCAACTTCAATAAGGTCGCACGTTTTTGTCGCCACCATCGCGGTGACAAAGCAATGATATAAACGACTCCCATAAAGAATGCTGGAATGAGAATTTGCCAGCGTGTGTACCCTACAAGTGCCAATGCAATGCCCGCGAAAACTGCATCTCGCCAACGGCCGTTTCTGAGTGTGCGTCCCAAAAAAAGAAAAAAAACTGGCATGAAATAGGTTGCGATTAAATTGGGATGGTCAAGTTGAGACAAACGATAGGGCCAGGCCATATAGATGAGCCCTGCTATGAAGGCCGCACGTCGCTCGCCCAGTAGATCCATTACCAACCAATACATGCTCAAGCCGCATAGAACCAACGATAGCAGAATGACAAGATTGTAAGCGACAATGCCATCAATAAATGGTTCTAGCAGAAGCCAGGGCAAAATGTTGAACCAGGCGAAATTATGCGTGACCAGGCTGACCCCGTAAGGGTATGAAAGATAAGGTGTAAAAAAAGGGCTTTGGCCCGTGTTTATTGCTTTTTGAACCCACCAATTGTTCCAATAATGCAACAAGGCGTCAGTTGTGCGCCCAACTAAATGGGTATCCAGGTTTTGGATGAGGGGATAGGTGATAAAAATGGCGACAGTGACAAAACCAACTAGCAAAAGAATTCGCCACAACCATTGTGGCTTACTGGGTTGCATAGCTTGGATTATACATATTTTTTACGCCGTGGGTACGTGTGGTCTACGTTTACACCACGGCTTAGTCTGGATGGGAACTGCAAGTTCTCATGCTGCGTTAAGCCAGTACATGCAAAAATACAGTAGGAGCAATTCAATAATGATGGTCATAAATTATCAGGTTAAACAGAGTGTTTGGCGTAAATTAGAAATGGGTTTGGTTGTATTTAAGGATCAATATCGTTCGATTTTGGATGCAACAGAATCACCCTCAAAATTAGCACTTGCTTTTGCTGTGGGCACGCTGACTGCTTTTTTGCCGCTTATAATTGTGGACACCTTTTTGACTTTGTTTATTTTGGCTCGGTTTCGGCAACTGAACAAGGTTGCGGTGTTTGGTGCGCGGGCGATCTGGAATGATTTTGTGGTCGTGCCGTTGTATGTGCCGGGCTTCAAATTAGGGCAGTTTTTATTGGAGCGGGTGATGGGGGAAACGGCCGTTGCGCCTACTACCAAAATTGCTTTGACATTTGTGCTTGGAAACGGATTGCTCGCATTGGGGGCAGTTGTAGTCAGCTTTGGATTGGTTTACTTTTTAGCAAATCATTTTCAAGTTTTGTCATTGGATTAGGTGAGCGACATCCCTATTTTTAAACAAGAATTGGTAACGATGAAGTTGGTGTGGCAAGAAAATATAGATTGTTAGCGATTTTTTTATTGAAGTATAATGGGCGTTGATGCGCAAAAATATGATTCCGATGCTCCTTTTATTATCTGTGTTGATGGTGGCTCTGGTCGTTTTGACTTCTGCACAGGAATTTGAACGCGATTATTTGCCGATTGTACAACGGCCGTTGCCAACCCCAACACCCACATCTACACCATCCCCAACGATCACCCCGACTCCGACCATCACACCTACACCCACCGTTTCACCGACACCCTCTGCAACCCCTGAACCAATGGTAGAATTTCGTGGGCTGTGGGTGTCGCGTTTTGATTGGGCGGCTTATAACAATGCTGATCCTGCCAAAGTTGAAGAAATTGTAGATAATGCTGCTGCGGCAGGTTTTAATGTCTTGTTCTTTCAGGTTCGCGGAACGGCCGATGCCTATTACACGCCAGGTTTAGAACCGTGGGCGCAGCGCTTGACAGGCACTTTAGGACAAGACCCTGGTTGGGACCCGTTGCAATTGATGATTGATAAAGCCCATGCTAAAGGCATCAAAGTTCATGCCTATATAAACACTTATCCAGTTTGGACCGGTTGTGATGCTCCTCCAGACGATACGTTACCCCGCCATTTTTACCACGAGTTGTTAGACGAACACGGTGCTACAGATGGTAAAACAAATGGGATGCAATGGGATACAGATGAGGAAGTGGTTTGTCACGTTTATCAGTATATGACACCCGCATCTGTGTTTGGTGACAATCATATAATCGCGGTGGCTCAAGATTTGGTGACACGCTATGATATCGATGGTTTACACCTGGATCATATTCGTTATGTGGGCAAAAATGCATCTTGTGATCCAGTCAGCGCGGCACGTTATGGCGACGAATGTTTTGGTGGTGATGATTATGAGGATTGGCAGCGTCAGCAAGTCAACGGCACTGTCGCCAAAATGTACACGCAAGTTGTGCCTTTGAAGCCGGGATTGTGGTTATCGGCGGCCGTTTGGCCTGTGCATAAAGATAAATGGGGCTGGAATGCGAATCAAGGTTATGTTAACTATTATCAAGATTCTAAAGCCTGGCTGCAAAGTGGAGAGATCGATAGCATATCGCCAATGATTTACACAAGCAGCCCAGGCTGTCCCGATGAAAGTTTTTGGACACAATCACGGTGGGAGACATTGGTGGCAGATTATCAAGAGGAGAGTTACGGCCGTTACATCATCCCCGGTATAGGCGCAACATATTGTACCTTTGATGAAATTGCCTGGCGCATCGCCAAGGCACGTGAGATCGGCACGGCGGGCCACGCGATATTTTCGTATAGCGGTTTGGCGGAACGTGATTTCTTTGATGATCTCGCAGCTGGACCATATGCTGTACCAGCGACTGTGCCAACAATCACGTGGCATCCGTAGGGCAAGCGTAAAAGCCCACGTAGGAAACGTGGTAACCTAAGATGAAAACAAAACATTGTTAACATAGTTTTCGCAGGTTAAACCAGAGAAATCTGTGTCAATCTGTGAATAGATTTAACGAACGGTAACGAACTGACGCGAATTTCCTTGAAAGGGATCCAAAATTCATGCAAATTCGGGTGAATTCGTTGTAAAAATTGTATGGCAAAGGAAAGAGTAGCGTTAGAAGAATTACGTGAGAAGGGGGTCGTAGCAGAACGGCCGTTTACCTCTAACACACCAATCATAGGTTCGCTAATTGTTTGGTTGCGCACGGCATGGAATAATGTGGCTGCACGCTGGTATGTACGGCCGTTGCTGCAACAACAAAACGCGTTCAACCAGTTAGCCGCGACCGAACTAGAAACTTATCTACAACGTGGTGAAGATCAAACCCAACAGCTTATTGAACACGATCGTTCTCAAATGCAACTTGTGCATGAAACGGCCGTTTTAACCGCCCAAGTGCGTCAAATGAACCAACTCCTTGCTGAACTCGAAGAACGCTTAGCCCAAATCGAAACCCCACCTGATCAAACTAGATGATTATTCTCGTGATTATTGCGCTAGTCTGGTTGCCGGGCTGGCTGTTGTTGGCGCTTTTTTATACCCAGCGACCCCGTCTTAGCCTGCAGACCGCTTTTGCTGCGTTGGCATTGGGAACGGCCGTTAGCGGTTGGTTTGCCTTGTTGTTAGCCGAATTCAACTTATTTTCGCGTTTAAATTTCCTGATTATATG
>CAYGMR010000497.1:0-4342 GCA_964350725.1 uncultured Ardenticatenaceae bacterium
TATTTCCGCCTTGTTATACTAGCCAATGCCAAAACGACCCATCTCGCGGATCATTATTTTCTTACATTGACCTAGCCTGGATAAACCAGAAAAGATTCCGACACGAATGGCACGAATTTCACGAAAATAATTAGTGTAATTCGTGAAATTCGTGTCGGAAAATTCTTGTACACCGTGCAAGCATGTCCTGAGCGCAGCCGAAGGGATTCTCACTGATAAGGTACTACATCTTTTGCCAGGCTGTGCTGACAAAACGAAAGGCTAAAGCCAATAAGCGAAAGAACAAAAGGACACTGATACGGACAAACACGGATGAAAAGGTTTTCTTATCAGTGTTCGCCCGTATCAGTGTCCAAAAAACATCGACAACTTTTTGTCGATGTAGGCGCGTAAGCGCCTAAAACGAGGCTAAATCCTGATTTGCTTTCACAGGATTTAGCCCCATTGTTTTACCTTGCTTCTAACGAACCAATTTCCTTATTCTGAGCTATTGATTCACCGGTAATATTCGAAAATAATCATACCAGGGTTCAGATCCTAGATATTCATTTGCTGTCGCATAAACACCAGGATACGTTCCGCTCCCAACATACCGTCTTTCATTGTCGATTGTGGTTCTAACCAGGGTTCCGTTTACGTATAATCTGATTTCACCATCAAAATCTTGTTCGATGGCCAAATCATTCCAGCCGCCTGAACTGCTGACGTAAATATTTTCATAATCCATGAGCGTTTCGCCACGTCCAGCATTGTTATCTTCATGGTAATCTATCCGTTTAATGCCAAATCTTAGACGGTTATCCTCACCATACCAAATGATATTTAAACGGTAGTAATGATTAAAACATGAGGAGAAGTCACCGTTTGGGCAAGCTTGACCATTCCAATCACCACCCCATACTAGACCATAACTATGCAGATTATCCACACTTGGATCAAAGCGTGCACGGGTCTCAATACGATAGGAATCCCAGGGGACACCTACCATAGGTGCCGCGATGGCATAATCCCAACGACCGCCAATTTTCAAGACAAAATTGCCATTTTCATAGTAGGATTTGTTATCGGTATCATCTGTATCCTCGCGCCGAATCTCCCAACCGGTAGAGGGATTAGAGAAATTATCTAAGTAAATGCCGTATCCTAATTTCACATTTGACCATTCAGAAACGAGACCGTTATCCAAATGTTTACGTACCCGATAATAAAAAGCATTAACCGTGGAGGCTGAATGCGTCACTGTCCAGCTCGTTTCACTGCCGGTGTTAAAGGTTGTGGAGCTGCTAAAATCGGGAGTAGTAGATTCTTCTAGTTCAAACCAACCACCAACATTATTATTATCTGTCCATATTGGCATCAGGTTATAACTATCAGGCGTACCTGCATCTGTAGGGCCGGCAACCTCAATTATCACTGGCGCATAGACTGGCGACATAATTGCTGGCAGGAAAATTGTAGTAGTGAGGTTTTCTGTAACCGTCACAACGGCATCATCTGAGATCAACATACCGGTTCCTGTGACATAAGCCGTGTTTGTGATCGGTCCAGTTGGAATCGTATTAGAAACAATGGCATCGAAGTTAATTGTGACGCCGCCACCATTACCTGCAAGTGGCCCTGTCCATGTGATTTGATTACCATCAAGCCCCCAACTATCGCCACCACCAACAACTTCTAATGAGGCTGGCAGCACAATCAACTCAGCAGGAACTGTGTCGGTCATCAGAACATTAAATGCTGTGGAGTCACCAATGTTGCTGATATTTATTGAATATTCAACTTTCTCGCCGTGTATAACATCGACACTATTACTCTCTTTAACTATTTCTAACTCTGCTGCCTGAACAAGTTCTTGTGCCGATATTATTTGCACCAAAACAATGCTTAATATGAATGGGATCATGCTTGCCATCATGATCCATCTGAATTTTTTTGCTTGCGCGTTTACCTTTTTCCGTGTCATTAACAAATCTCCAAAAAATTTTCTTGCTGTCAAATCACATCATTAGCCCTAAATCCCACATAGCTACATCTTTTCAAACGCTCTAACCTATTTATATATGTTCCTTAAAATAGGCCAGGAATAAACTTCAACATTCCTAACGAAAAAACAAAGAATTCCATGCTCATGGGAGATAACGTGTTTTAAAGGGGAGCTTTCTAATAAAAGTTCGTTCGTAATTAGTTTTGAGTTTGCACTGTCCAATCTCCTGACCCTGCTGCCCAAGTCGATTTTGAACGAACTCTATGCATTGACAGTCAAATCAATACTCAAGTATACCCATGTTTTATGAGGCATAACAAATCGGTTCAGTATTACCTTACCCGAATTTGGGAACGATGCATATTTCGATTTCCCTACTGAGTGTGTACGATTACCCTAGCAGATTTTAATTTGATGTGCGTTACGGGCAGGATGTGATAGTCTTTATTGAAAGAAGATGCCCGATCAAGGTGCTTGAAAATTGATATATGTTTGATCTGGAGTCTAAAAATTTTTGTTTAAATTTCCCCCAAAAACAGTTTTAAGGGCTTGTTTTACTCTTTAATCTTGGTTTTGGGGGTGTTCTATGTAGATTATGAGATTTTTGCGTAAATGGATAAGCTCGTTTGATCCTGGATTTCTGATTGTAGGGATGTTGACGCTTATCGCTTTATGGCCATTTTTGATTAATGCCAGTTTGCCAGAAGGCACCGATGCGGAATTACACATTTTTCGCTTAGCTGAATTGAGTTATTTGTTACGCGGCGGCGAAATATACCCGCGTTGGGCGCCCAATTTTTTCCATGGCTTTGGCTACCCTATTTTTAACTATTATGCGCCATTTACTTATTATCTAGGGTCATTGGTGGAGTTTTTGCCGCGTGTTGATGTGGTTGATGCTGTCAAAACGTTGTTTATGGGTGGCATGCTTTTGGCAGCTGTGGGTATGTATGGATTTGTGCGTGACAATTGGGGCCGGCGGGCAGGTTATGTGGCAACGGCCGTTTTTATTTATGCACCCTATATTCAATACATCGATCCACATGTGCGCGGTGTCTTGCCAGAATCCTTTAGCTTTGGGATATTTGCGCTTGCTTTGTGGGCAGTAGATCGGTTGGCACGTTCTGGTAGACGCTGGCCATGGTTAACGGCCGTTCTCGCCACCGCAGCCCTCATCATGACCCATAATCTAATGGGCCTGCTTTTTTTTAGCTGGCTGTTTGCCTGGATGGTATGGCGAGTTATCGGGCGTCGAAATCGATCTTCTGGCACGCCGCCTGGTAAATTGTCATTGAACATAATTGGGAACCAGATTGAAATTGCGCCCGATATTTTAGCCCTATGCGGACTCTTGCTAAGTCTAGGTGTGGCCGCAATTTTTTGGCTGCCCGTGCTATTGGAAAGTTCGGCCGTTAATCTGAACACACTCATCGGCCAAGAAAACAATTACGATTTTCACAGCCATTTTATCTCTGTCACTGAACTGTTAACCCCCAGCCAATGGATCGATTGGGGTGCGGCGCAACCCGCATTCCGCTTTAATCTAGGTGTGGCGCAATGGGCACTGGGCTTGTTGGGAGTTGTGATGTTATTGCTGCGCAAAGTTAAACATGCGTGGCATTTTTCCTTTTTTGTCATTAGTTTGGCGGTATTCATCTTCTTGATGCTGCCGACTTCCGTTTTCCTCTGGGAAAATGCACCCTTTTTGCCATTTTTTCAATTCCCTTGGCGTTTGTTAGGCCCTGCAGCTGCCATGTTAGCTGTTGTGGCGGGTGTTGGCAGCGGGTCACTTTTTGATCTGATCGATGCCAAACGCTCTGAGACACAATCTAAAAAACGTCTAACAACATGGCTGGCGGGCCTGTTTGTGGCTGTGCCGCTGCTGCTAGCAATTCCCCTGAGCCAAGTGGCTCCATGGCCGGAATTTGGCGAAGTTTTCACCTTGCGCATGTCTCTCATCGAAAATTCTGGTCGCTGGCTGGGCACGACATCGACAGATGATTACATTCCTAACACAGTTGATATTATTCCGCGCCGACAGTCATCTGTAGTTGAAAATTTTAAGCATGGTTTACCACCTGACCATATCAATCATGCCATGCTGCCAGAAGGTTCAACAATTGAAACGGAGACGATACGGCCGTTGTTGACGCGTTACTACACAAATACCCCCAGAAAAACCTTGTTACGCTTGTTCCTATTTGATTTCCCCGGTTGGCAAGCCCGCATCGATGGGGAACCTGTCGAAAAACAACTAGGCAGGCCAGAGGGGTTCTTGGTCATTCCGCTGCCAGCAGGCGAACATGTGGTAGAGGTTGAATTTGGCTCCACACCGGCACGCGACTTGGCCACACTTTT
>CAYGMR010000498.1:0-4337 GCA_964350725.1 uncultured Ardenticatenaceae bacterium
CCAAGCCACCGACCACAAACAGCAGCACCAAACTAAGCCAGTAAATAGCCTCACCTGATAATGACGGCCAGTGTAGTTTAAGCCAATTTGATAACCAGCTAGCGCCCACGCCGGACAATACCGCCAGTAACACAGTAGCCAGCATTGTAACTAAATTCCATTCATTGTATATATTATTCATGCTCTTTTTCCTCTCTAATCCATTTATCCAAAACATACCCAACGGCCACGCCGAAGCCAAACAAAACGCCGTTGCTTAAATATTTCTCCGCGACAACACGCCGCAACCTAGCGGGAAACATTAATAGCAGTGTGGGCAGCGCTGCCAAATAACCAACGCCGTAACGTGCCATCCTATACCATGGAGCGCCTACCAACGCCGCGTCTTCTAAATCTTCAAAAATCGGGTTCGTTTGGTGGGCAATCAAACCGGCGGCAATGGCCAGTAAATATTTTGAGAGTATCATAAATTCCCCCTGCGGCGTGTTTGTGTTTTTTCGGCTAGCAGTCTGCGGTTCTCTCTTTCCAGCTCGTCAATTCTCGCTAGTGCCTGTTTTAATGCCGCCGTATTTTGCTTGTCTTTCTCTCTAAGCCTTTTGTTTTCACGTTCTAAATACTCAATGCTTGCGTTTGTTTCAAGTCTGTAATTATTGAACTCTGTCCCCAATGCAACATAATCGTTACGAAGGCTCGCGATTTGCTCTTTTACCTCATCAACCATTTGCAATGCTGCGCCGGTCAATTTGCTGGCAGCATCCGCATCTTTCACAGCCGCGTCCGCTTTTTTCACATCCACGTCCGCGTCTCTGGATGTTCGCCTCATCAGATACGCGTACCCGCTGCCAATCGTGCCAACAATCGCAATTATCATTGTGACCATCAAATAAATCGAATTTGCATTATCTACTTCTGGCATACCGTCTGAGATTCCATATATAAATGTGTTGCATTATCTGATCAGACATAATAACGAGCAACACAACTCGCACCATGATCATGGAAACATATTCAGGCCAATCCAGAAATATCCCAATTGCAAAGATCGCCGCTATGCTTGAATAGCTGATAATCGCGGCAATCTTTCCGGCACGGGGCAAGACATAGGCCATGTGCATTTTTACACGCCAGACCCAGCCAGCGACAACAACCACCGCAAAAATCATTAGCAGCCATTCTAGAAAAATGCGAACGGTTTCAATGTGGGATTCAAACATTACGGTATAAAAACTTGTGCCTTGCTCCGCACTCTGGCGACCAATGCCAAAATACCGCTAATCTCTGCGCTGGTCAAGTGTGGCACTAAATCACCACGTTCCAATTCCGTTTTGAGGCTGGCTAGTTCCTGTTCTGTGTAGTCGGCAATAGGCTGAGGTTCGGTTTCATCCTCTGGTATTTCCTGTGACCAGAGAACCGTATAAGCCGAATCGTTTTGGATAGCTGTCAATTGTGCATCTGTTACCGTTGCCTGAATCGTGTAGGCTGGCAACGTGTTTTTAATATTTTCTACAGGTTGACCGGTTGCATCCTGCCACGCTATCACAGTCGGTACAATCGGCGCATAGTTGCCGCCTACGTTTTGCCATTTGGTTATAATTTCTGCTTTATAATTTGCCATTATTCCACCTACGCATTCGCCACAGCATCAAGCGCCGTTTTTGCCGCACCTGATAATGTTCGCGGCCATGTGATAATGTCAGACACCACGCCGCCAGTATTTAACTCAACTTTTCCAGATGTTTCACTTTGAAAATTCGTTGCTGATGTATATGTCCAAGTTAGTGTGCTGTTTGCGTATCCTTTAATAGTTGAACCATCAGAAATAATGACGCACCGTTCACCACCAGATAATGTACCATCACCGCCATTGGCACGAACAGTATTTGCGCCAGCAATTGTTTCTATCAGTCTAAATGTTCCTGTTTGCCAAATAGAGATACTCCAATAATTATTTGCATCTTGCTGTCTAAATTTTATCTTTGTATTTGCTGCTGTACCTAAATCTGTAACAACAAACTCGATAATACAATCAGCCTCATGTGTAAATGTCGTACCCGCCGAAACACTACCAGATAATACATCTGTAGCGATTGCCGATTTCACCAAATCAACTGAATCATGTACGCGCCAATTATCAGTTTTGAAATTGAACGCGCTCGGAGCTAGTGACATTTTTGCATATTGCGCCGTCGATGGTGAATTATAAATCCATAGCGTTTTCCAGTTTGTGCCATCGTGATAGAGCAACGCCCCGCCCGCCGCAAACATAATTGCAGCAAATTGCGTGGCTGTACCAATCGTTGTTGTATCAATTATAGATACACCCGTCTTAATTCTAATTACCGTCGATGACTGCCAATCGAATCCAATATCTATAGTTGACCCACTTAAATCACCATTTGCAAAACCAAACCGTGCATTTTCATTAATTGAAGTTCTATCTGACACAATCCATGCAAACACGCGCCCATCAACACGGCTAAATTGTTCAGACAACACGCCGTTATTAGCTGCTACTGTACCATTAACATGCAACACTCCACTAACAATCGGCATGACTGAATTTGTATCTACAACTGTCAACGTACCCGGCCCCGGCTCGGCCGTGCGCGGGCTGGCAATCGGCGCGGCTTCGTCGGTCAGAAAGTCATCGCGGAGGAGGAAGGTGACGCTGTTCGCAGCTTGGGAAACGATACCATGCAAAATTGGAAACATTACGCCAAATCTCCAAACGCCAGCCATACATCAGAGCCGCGATTGTAAATCGTAGCCGCGCCGTATTGATTAGGCAATGTTACCGCAGCATCTTTCGATTGCAATGTCGTCGCTGCCGCTAGTGTAATCGTACCGCTGCCAACGTTGATGATTGCAGCCTGAAAACCAGTATCTAACCCGTCCGGCAATGTGACAGTAAATGTACCGTTGCATTCAATAATTTTTCCCTCATCTCCTGCGGCCAATTCATACGCCGTTGACTTGCTGAGTATCGCACCATCAAGCGGTAAATATTCATGCGTGTGTGAGGTCGGCGTTCGTGCATCTCCGCTGTCGTCTAGTGTCGCGTCCCCGATTAGCGTATTCAATTCTGCCAGTGTGTCAATATCCGCTCTGAGTAAATACGCATCTAATACCGCCGCGTCGTATGTTTCCGTTGATACGGCCGTTCCTATGAATGTTTCTAAATCGGTCGGTGAATTCGCAGACACGCCCACAAAGAAACTACTCACATCAGGCAATCGAACGTGATACCTGACTGCCTGATCTGCGTCATCTGGAACCGCCAATGTAATAGATACTGCGCCGGTATCGTTGTCTATCGCGTGCGTTTCTTCGCCGGTCGGCACGAGGTCGGTAGCACTAAAAAAGTTTTTTGTGACTAAGGTTGTTGTGATGACGGCGTTTTGTGGAATTGTGCCGTCATGGTTTTCCACCGTGCCTGTAATTGTTATACTGTCTGCCATAATAAAATTCTCCTATGCCAACGTATACACCGGCATATAATAATCTTGATCGGTTATTTGGTTCCCATCATCTTGCACTTCAACTTTTACAAATCCGGCGCGTGTAGCCGTTGTGACATCAGCCTCAGCAACAATCGTGCGTGTCAAATCCGCTGCCGCCGCCGTGCCAATTATTTTTATGGCTGGCTCGTCAACGTCAGCTTGATCTAGTGTCAAAACAGGTATAGCGGCTGTGGAAGATGCTTGGTCAATATGCAACTGTGCCGATGGTGACGACGCGCCAATACCTACCCGCCCGGATGCCGTAATCCGCATCCGTTCAGTGGGTGGGTAAGCGGGGTTAGTCCCGTCAACGTTGGCAGTCCTAAAAACAATCTTGCCGTAATACCATGTGCTGTCATCGGTCACAAATTGAATATCAGCAATCGCCGAATCTTGCGCGTAGGTATTGCCACCACTAATCGCGCCTACCACATGATTAGTAGTGGCTGCGATATTAATGAATTTGAGCTTGTCCTTGATGAGGACAAATTTACCCTCGGCAGCAATCGGTACGTTCGTGGTTGTCGCACCCTCATCGGTCAAGCTGATTTCTAGTCGCGTCCCCTGTGCCGACCCTGACCAATTTTCGATAGCTCTAAATAGAAAATACCCGCCCCGTGCATAATCGGAGCCGTGCCAGCCGTAAAATGAGGCATATCCCAATTCTGCATTATCTACCACGGCCGCCGTTGCATCGCCAGTCGTGCCGCGCTTCATCACGCGCCATCCGTCGCCACCATCATCTGCCGTCGAAATTTGTATAGAGTTGGGCTGCGTGAATGTGTTTTGTGTGGACAATTCCGCGTAATCGTCCGCGCTCTTCGTCGCCATCGTGCC
>CAYGMR010000499.1:0-760 GCA_964350725.1 uncultured Ardenticatenaceae bacterium
CTTGGTTTGGGGAACCCGCGCACACGCAGATACAGGCAGTCATGATTACAATGTTTCAATCGCATTGGGCGATTCTTGGTTTGGGGAACTTTTCCCCCACCCCACCAGAAAACAGGACACCGGAGTTTCAATCGCATTGGGCGATTCTTGGTTTGGGGAACGCCTGTAGCAGTATAATAAGTGACATTGTCGGTGCTGTTTCAATCGCATTGGGCGATTCTTGGTTTGGGGAACATATTGCTATCGGTTGTATATGCCCTCGTGTCAAGTTTCAATCGCATTGGGCGATTCTTGGTTTGGGGAACCGGTCGCCGTGTCGGTCGCTGCCAGTGCTAAGCTAGTTTCAATCGCATTGGGCGATTCTTGGTTTGGGGAACCCTACCCATGCGCCAGGCACGCGCTCAATATGTTCAATGTTTCAATCGCATTGGGCGATTCTTGGTTTGGGGAACTACAAGCGCAAGTGTGGCACGTGCCACACTAGGATTGTTTCAATCGCATTGGGCGATTCTTGGTTTGGGGAACAGGTCAAATTCGCTCAGGTCGCGACTTAAGCGAAAGTTTCAATCGCATTGGGCGATTCTTGGTTTGGGGAACGCTGATTTTCAGGAATCAATTCTATTTAACCGTTTGGTTTCAATCGCATTGGGCGATTCTTGGTTTGGGGAACGGAGACACGCGGGGCTAAATGGACCTTGGCAAGGTGGTTTCAATCGCATTGGGCGATTCTTGGGTTGGGGAACGTGAATACTGACGGTGT
>CAYGMR010000499.1:770-3479 GCA_964350725.1 uncultured Ardenticatenaceae bacterium
GTGTGCCTGTGTGATAGCGATCGTTTCAATCGCATTGGGCGATTCTTGGTTTGGGGAACCCCGCTCGATTATTGAGTTGGAAAGCCCCATTATACCACGGTTTTGGTGTGAAATAGGGGTTTGAAACGGCCGTTTCAATAAGTTTACTGCCATTTTTGCTACACTTTGCCCCACTTTGGATTTCTCCGCGAGCGAGCCGGTGAAATTATCCATAAATATGTTTGGTAAGTTTGTTAAACCCATATATTCGGTTGTTAATGTACAACCCCCCTATATCTAGTGGGGGAAAACTGCGAGGGCGCAAGGGTGTTGCCCGGGGTGCGCGGCTGCTCGCAATGCATTTTTATCTAAAATTTTCGGCTCTTTGGACGCTCGCAAGGTCAATGGAAATTGTGGTAGAGAAATGGCACGCCATTCCCCGATATATGGCGTTCACTCCATGGAATCCTGAAGAGCCAAGTTTTCTTAGAGCAAGTATACCGTATCTTCTTGCGGTGGGGTACTGCCGATGGTTTCTGCCTTGGTGAGGCAATTGGCGCAAATTTGATAGATTCGCAGATTATCCTCTGTAATGTTGATGATTTTATCGAGGCGATGACGCAGCATGATATATTCTTTTTCATCAAGGAAGCATTCGAAGAGGCTAAATTGAGTCCATTTGCCAAAACCACATAATGTCTTGTGAATTTTTGTGCGGCGTTTGTCGCTAGAGATATCGTAAGCAATCAGATAGAGCATGGGAATTGAATTATGAATTGTGAATGATGAAGGATGAAATATTTTGCATGCTTCTATCTTGTAATGAAGGGCGGATAGGTTGGAATTTCAGCGAGTAAGAATTTGGCCAGGAGGCGCACCTGGAGTTCAAGGCTGCGCCGGTAAGTGACTTTGTAGTCAAATGTTGGGTGGGTTATGGTTTCATCGAAGCGTGCTTCCAGTTTGGTTAGAAATAGACGACGGCCGTTTTTGGTCAGGCGATAGGCACCCAATTCATTCTTGAATTGATGGGGCTTGATGATATTGTTGTTAAACAGAGAAATGACGACGGAATCGACGATCAAGGGGCGGAACTCTTCCATCAGATCAAGGGCCAGGGCGGGTTTACCATAGCCACTGCGGTGTAGGTAGCCGATGTAGGGATCGAGGCCCACTGTATAGATGGCTGAGGTTATTTGGTTGAGCAGGATTGTGTAGCCGTAGCTTAAGAGGGCGTTGACGGGGTCCCGGGGTGGGCGGCGTGTACGGCCGTTAAACAATGTGGGGTCGTTGAGGAGATGTTTGAAGCTTTTGAAGTAGTGGGCGCTGCCGCTGCCTTCAAGGCCTTGTAAACGGCCGTAGGCACTATTGGTTTGTGGTTGTGTGGGGTCTGGCATGGTTGCATCAGGCTGCGTGGCTTTACTATCTATGATGTTCTGTTTGATGGCGGCCACGGCGGCAGCTATTTCGGGGTTGTTGCGCTTGCGGTTGGCGCGCATGAGCATGGTGCGCATGTTGTGTAATTTGCCAGTGACGAAAGCCTGGTTTAATTGATGTGCCGCGATTGGATCATGATGGGCTTGTACTTGTGCGAGGCGTAGTTGGCCGTTTTTGGTGAAGGCTGGCGATAGATGTCCTTGGAAACGGCCGTATTGGTTCAAAAAAGTGACTTCGGCGCGGCGTTCCATGAGGGCGGCGATAGCCGGACTGGTGAGGGTGCTGTTGCCCTGCACGACAACACGGTCGATTTTGATCAAGGGCACGCGTACTTTTTTCTTAGGCCGATTTTCGGCTTTGTTTTCGGGGATTTGAACCAGGAGCGTATCGCCTTCTTTTTTGACAAGGGATTGTTGTTCGGTCAGGTAAAGGGTTGCCATGTGTAGTTCCATATTGAAATTATGAATGATGAAGGATGAATTATGAAGCGTTGTCACATAGAAAGCTTTTCATAATTCATCCCTCATCCTTTTGAAAAGGTGAGTGCCAGAGAATTTGTTGGATGTTATGTTGAAAGTTGGGATCGGTGTCTGTGCCGGTGAAGTAGATGTCGAAACGGCCGTTGAGCTGCCAGCCATCTTGTTCCATCGCGTTGAGTGTCATTTTGACAGCTTCGTTATGCAGTGCTTCGGTCTGAATGCTGCTGGCGGGGTAGGGAAAACTTTGTGGACCGCGACGGTCATAAAGTTGTTCTAGCGCTGATGGCGGCAACGAATTGTTGTGGGCAAAGGTGCGATAATCGTCGCCAGTGGCGTCAACATGCTGCCAGGCCAAGGGCATTAATGTGCTGTCGCCTTCGCGGGTCAGATGCAGGCAGGTTAACCAACCTTGATGGCAACTGGCAAGCTCAAACAGCCAGGGTTGTGTGCCACGCCAATGATAAAGGGGAACGGCCGTTATCGAATAATCTTCCTGTTCAATATGATTGATTTTAGACATACGAGCCTCCAAGGTTTTTATAGTTCATGTTTATGCGTTCGGTTTCTTCCGGTAAGCAGATGGGTTGAATGGAGCAATGTTTGCATTTGCGGCGTTCTTTGATGGGGGCAGGCAGTCTGTTGTTTGCAATCAGCTTTTTTGCCAATTGTATGCTCTGCACAGTACTCTGCCGCAGCTGCTCATCAAATGGAACGTTTATGCGTTGTCTGGAGCGCCAATAAAAAATCTCGCCGTGGTCAATTGACTGCCCGGTCATTTCTTCCAAACACAGCGCTTGCGCACAAAGTTGAATGTTAT
>CAYGMR010000499.1:3489-4320 GCA_964350725.1 uncultured Ardenticatenaceae bacterium
AGGCAATTTTGAGATGGCCTCTAGATTGGCGGAGTGGGAGACAAAGGCGGACAAAGCACGAACCGGACAAATTCTTTGCCATTGGATTAACGATTTCAGTACAGAGGAAGAGGGATGACAGTTCAACAGGAATTATTGATTGCGCAGCAGAGAATGCGGAATGCGCAATTTCGACGAAGTCGGCAAAACCGGCGATTTGGTGATGGTCGGACCAGACCCAGAGGCGGCGGTAGATGGTGCGCCCCTGGTCGTCGGTTTCGCTGCCGGGGCGGTCGGCACGGGTTTGGTGTTGGTAGGTGCCTGCGAGCATCGGTGCGTTAACTTCGATTTCACCTTGCACATACATATACCAAAACCGGCGCGGACAGTAAACGAGTTGATTAAGATAAGAAAGTGGCAACATGGGAATTATGAATTATGAATTATGAAGGATGAATTATAAAAAACCTTTGATAATTCATCCTTCATAATTCATCCTTTTCTCTTCTTGACGATGGTGGTGAAGATGGCGATGAGTTGATTTGTTTCGTCTAATAGGGCTGTTAGTCTAGTAGGTGACATAATGTTGGATTCGATAATAAGTTCCAGCCAATAGGTAGTCTCATCTAGTTCTTTGAGACAATCGCCAATTTTGGCGACAAACTCAGCATCTGAGCGTCCCCGATAAGCTTCGCGATAGTTAGCGCCCACAGATGTTCCGGAGCGCAGCACTTGGTTACCAAGCACCTGTGCCTCTGTCGTTTTTGGCAAAGCCCGATACAGTTCAATAATACGCAAGCCAAAAGACTTCGTCCGTTCCCTCAAATCGTATTCAGGCATCACTGCATCCTT
>CAYGMR010000500.1:0-270 GCA_964350725.1 uncultured Ardenticatenaceae bacterium
GGGAACCCACTCCACAACTTCATCACCATAGCGCTGAGCCATACAGCCAGCCGCGATTAGAAGTTGATTTTTGCCTTTCGCGTCGGCTAACTCTTGCAAGGCGCCAATTGATTCTTGGCGTGCATCTTCAATGAATCCGCATGTATTTACGATTAACACGGAGGCATCATCAGGGTCGGCAACGCCGTTAAAGCCAGATTTTTGCATGAGGCTGGCCATGCTTTCAGAGTCTACGCTGTTTTTACTACAGCCTAAGCTTAGCAGATAAAA
>CAYGMR010000500.1:280-4289 GCA_964350725.1 uncultured Ardenticatenaceae bacterium
TACGCCAGATTTCTTCTTTCTTTTCGCCACGCCCACTCAACCGCCCTCGGGGGGTTTCGTTGATGGTTGCAAAGATGCCGATGGCATTGCCAGTCAGCAGTTTAGCTTCCTCTAAGGCTGTCCATTCGAATGTGTCACCGGCGCGTGCAATGCCGCTGAAAACGACATCTTCATCAATGGTAACTTCCATCCATGTGCGCTCGGTAACGTCCAGCTTGAGATTGATTTCCTCTAATGTGGCAGGAAGGGCTGGACGGGTTGGGGTTGGCGAAGGCAGAATATCGGCCGCTTCGTTGGTGCGGCTGGTCGAGATGATTGGTTCATCGTCTGTTAAGGATGGGGAACCTGCTTCTGAATTTGCATTGGTGGCTGCCCCTTCTTCATTCGTGGCTGCATTTTCTTCACGGTTGACGATGTTGTTGACAGCATCAGTCACGCCTGCTGTGATGGCATTGCTGCCGTCTTCGTTATTGAGCAGCAAGGGGATAAAGCGGTTGGCGATGAGCGCTACTGCAATAATCAATGCAGCGATGATGATCGAACGCACGGCCGATTCTGGATCGCGGCGTGAACCAATATCTACTTCAACATTGACCGGATCAAAAAAGGGTTGATCCTCACGCGAGGACAAGGGGGCATCCGGTGAGATGTCGCCATTGGCAGAGGTCATTGATTGCTTTTGGCTGTATTGATAGCGTTCGAGCAATGGGGCCGGATCAAGATTTAAAAAGCGGGCGTAGTTGCGTAAGAAGCCGCGTGCATGTACAGCTGAAGGCAGGGCAGAATAATCGCTCTCTTCTAGAGCTTGTAAATAGGCAGGGTTGATGCGGATTTGGTCTTGCACTTCTTTGAGTGTAAGACCTTTGTTTTCGCGTGCCTGACGCAATATTTGACCGAGTTCGTCCATAATAAAAAAGCGGAGCGGCTTGTGCAGCGCTCCGCTGTGTTATTGATTAATGAAGGAGCGGCAACGGCCGTTGCAATGCCGACAACTATTGTTACGCTGCTTCACTCTCTACAACGATATCTTCTTCGATGACAACTTCTTCGATAATCTCTGCGGCGACTACATCGCCATCGGCTTCAATGATTACTTCTTCGACGAGTTCTTCTACAACCAGTTGCATTTCTTCGCCATCTTCTGACTCGATGATGACAGTAAGTTCAGGTTGGAATTCACCACTGAGTCGAACAGGAACCTGGTGTGTGCCTAATTGGCGCAAGGGTTCTGTGCCAACTTTACGACGATCGATGTCAGTCCCTAAAGTCTCATTAAGTGTGTCGGCAATCTGGCTGGTTGTTATTGAGCCATATAGTTTGCCAGTGTTGCCAGCGCGAGCTTGGAACGTCAGAGTGACTTCTTTAATACGAGCTGTTAAGGCTTCGTATTCTGCATGTAGTTCAGCGCGGCGTATTTCAGCTTTTTTGCGCCAAGCAGAGGCTTGCTTCATCACTTTTGGCGTTGCCAAGACAGCAAAACCTTTGGGGATTAAGTAATTACGGCCGTAACCATCGGCCACATTGGACACTTCACCGGCATAGCCGAGATTTTCTACATCTTCTTTTAACAGCACCTTCATAGCTGAATATACTCCATTGTTGCTTAATTTTGACAGCTAGAAATGTTATCAGACCGTCTATGTTTTGACAAATACTCCCTTTATTCGTGAAAATTTGCGTAGGATACACTCATAATTAGGGTTAATGGTGTGAGTAATTTTTGTTGTAGATGGGTAAGGCAACTGTAAAATGAGCTTGGGGCTGGTTGCTGAAAAAGAAACGGCCGTTGTGTAAGTTAATGTTCCCCAAAGTAATACGTAATGCGGCTGCATAAGGGGTCATTTGTAAGGTTGTGGCATCTATTTTTGATAGAATACTTTCGATACGCTCCGCTTCCGTCTCCATCAAAACAGCATTCAACTTGAAGCTTATTTCGATTTCTTTTGCCTTGACCTGGCTTTGAATTTGAATTTCTTTGATTTCTACAGGCGGATAACATTGTAGACAAACATCAAGGATGCGGCCTAGACTAACATTGATTACATTCTCTAATCCAAAAATTGGTGGCAATGGGTCTGTGATCAAATATGTTATTTGGGTGGTTTGTGCTTGTTGTGGTGTTAGAGTTTGGTTGATTTGTAAAAGCATATTAGCAAATCGGTCGATTGGTCTGGCATGAAGCTTATAATTATTAGCCGTTTCATTGGTTTGCTGTTCTGCTAGAGCAATAAAATCTTCGATTTGATTCGTAAGACCAAAATTGCTGCTGCGAATGCCCTGGAGGGTTGTTTTGAGGGCGTCTTCCGTTTTTGCCGCGTCAACCTTGTTAGCCAATTCGTTTGAATAATAACTCACAGAAGTGAGCGGAGACTGCATGTTTTTGGGTAGTAGGTTGAGGATATTGCGCTTGAGGGTTTCAAAATCTTCCTCCAATATTCCTTGAACTTTGAAATAACGATCCAACTGTTTTTCAATAAGGCTGATCAACGTGTCCGCTCGGTATGGTTTCGTGATGTATTCGGATATCCCGCTGCGCCAGCCACGATGTTGCTCGTTGATATCCCGTAATGCTGTTAAAAAGATAATTGGAATTTCAATCCATTTTGGGTTTTGTCGAACATGGTTTAAGAATGAATAACCATCCATAACCGGCATTAAAATATCAGTTAGAATCAAATGCGGGGTGTGGTTTTGTAGAATTTCTAACCCTTTTTTACCATTTTGAGCCGAGAAAAGTTCAAAATTGTATTTGGAATCTACTATTTGAAGCAAGTCATTTAATCCATTGAGTAAGTTATAATCGTCTTCTACAATGAGGATTTTTGCTGGGATACGGCCGTTTGGTTTGACTGTTACTGTTTCTTCATTCGGGTTATAGATAGGGAGATTAATTCTAAATGTACTGCCCAGCCCCACTTGACTTTCCAAATCAATGTGCCCGCCATGCAATTTAATAATGCCACGCGCGATGCTTAACCCAATACCTGCCCCTTGTTGTTCAATGGATTCGCGGTCATATTGATAAAACAAATTAAAAATTTGCTCGTGGGCCACAGACGGGATGCCAATCCCATTATCTTCTATGCTGATTACGACGAACCCTTCTTGATTTGTATAGGTGATATTCACCTCAGCTTTTTTATCACTGTCAAACGATGCAAACTTTATTGCATTTTCAAGTATCTCCCTAACAACAGTCATTAAACCAATGCTGTCACCGAAGACTGGTAAAATATCGGAGGGATATGTTTGGTGGATAATGACGCTATTGGGTTCAGAAAACTGTAATGTTGTTTTTAGCGTTTTTTGAACGATGCTGACAATATTTTCGATAGGTTTGGCGTGTTGGTTGAAATTATATTGGGCTTCTCCGGTGCGTAATTCAATAATTTGAATGAAGCTTTCAACCAGGTGAGTTAAGCGCAGGCAGCCAGTTTGGATACCTTGTAAATAGGCATAAAAATATTGTGGGTCTATTTCGCTTTGCAAACTATCTTCTAACAACTCAGAATAAGCCGATACATACGTTAACGGGGTCCGAAATTCATGGTTTAACAATTGCAAAATCGTTTTTTGCAGATTGGATTTTTCTATTTGGCGTTGGTTTTTTATTTGTAATGTGCGGTTTAGTTGATTTTGAATTAATTCAAGGAGCAGTTCAATGTCAATTGGCTTTGTTAAATATAAGTCGGCTCCGCTGAGCCGCCCTTTTAAAATATCTTCCTCACTGCCAAGCGCAGTGAGGAAAATGAAAGGTATCTCTAACCATTCTGTGTGTTTGCGCACTTCTTGAACAAACTCGATGCCATCCATGTGGGGCATCATGATATCTGAGATAATGAGATCCGGTGTTTGTTGGGACAATGCTGCCAGCCCAGAACGGCCGTTATCCGCGGGGATGACATTGGTTTCAAACCCAATATTGGATACCTGCAAAAGATCACAGATACCTGCGCGCATAGTCTGGTTATCTTCTACGACTAATATGGTGACCAACTTCTTCAATTTG
>CAYGMR010000501.1:0-1981 GCA_964350725.1 uncultured Ardenticatenaceae bacterium
CCAATCACCAACACCTGATCCGCCTTGCGAATTGTACTCAAACGCCGTGCGTGTAGGCGTCGTGTAAACCAATCTACATGGGCTAGTTTACTTACACCCTTGCTCTCGGCACTTTATGGCCGCTCGTTCCTTGGATGTGGTTGAATCGTAATGATCCGTTAAGGGCAACGGCCGTAACTTCAAAAGTAGCAGAATAACAAGATTACATGATTGCAAAGTAAAAACCCCTTTTTAGAAATCACCTTGCCCTTATGCGGCGCTGTACCTTTTTTGGCCCGCTTCAATGTGAAAACCACGTCCTAGACTTGTGAAAAAGTCGTTTAAAACCAATCCTGACCTCCCCCATTTGTGTACAATAGAATTCATAAAATATTAAGAAATTTATAAAGGTTTAACTGCTAAGCTTATTTGAATTCATTAGGTAAACTGCAGAAACAATTCAGAAATCCTGTAGCGTCTGAACTGCGGTTTCCTTGAGGAATCGGCAACTGACAGTCCAATTTTAAATCTAAAAAATTGTTGCCGATTACCTAAACCCAATCGCTTCCGAAATCGAGTTGTAATGGTAATTAGTCTTTTGGAAGCCCAAATGAATTATTGTATTGGTTTAGCCATTTGAATATGTAAAGGAAACCTGTAAGCTTATGAAAAAAATAGCGGTAGGCATCGTTGCCCTCTTTCTAATTGCCATGTGGACCCAAGCCCTGCGTAGGGTTGAATCAAATCGTGGCCCTACACAATTGCCTGATATTGTTTATCTAGGTGATAGTGGTACATTCACAATTCCAGCGGGAGATGAATTTGTCGTCAAACGCTTGGGGCCATTCAGGTTCGATTTAGAGTTTCCACCAAGTTACACAGCCGGACCAAATGAAAGGGTTTGGCAAGCGCAAGGGGTCTCAGAAGCACCACCAGCCATTTATCATGAGCCAGAAGTTATCGACACAGTACCGGAAGGTTGTGTTGTCGAATATTTAGTAATCGATGATGATTTAGACGGCCGTATCAACTACTTCCGCATTAATGGCGTACGATTTGTAACTGAGCCTGAAGGTTTGGTCACAGGGGGGCAGTTTGTCGTCCCAGAAGCGGGTGTATTAACATACGAAGCCAACGACAGTGTTGGTGGTTGGATTAATTACTGTCTACAAGAAGAAACACCGACACCAACCCCAACATCTACGGCCACCAATACGCCACTTCCAACAGAAACGAGTACACCTACGTCAACGGCCACGCCTGACTCAACCGCCACGGCAACGCCGGATCTGACAAATACCCCCACAGCAACACCCGATGCCTCCGCGACTGTTACAGCAACAGGGACCGCCACGGCAACAATCACCACCCCAACCCATACAGTAACGCCAACCAGCACAATGTCACCAACCGACACGCCTAGTACTGTAGAACCTACGCCAACGCCAACTTCAGAACCGCGTGAATTGTCCTGCCTACGTGTTAATTTTGATATCGGCGGTGACGAGGCTCGCGCTGGCACCTATGCAGTCCATGAACTAGGCGGCCGTTTCCTCACCTCATGGTATGCCCAAGATGGTTGGAAAGACAGTGGTTGGATTCAAGATATTGATATTTCTTATCCATCCGTTTATGTCGAAGTGTGGTTCACACCTGCAAGCGGTGGCGATCCATTAAAAATGGCTATCCTTAATCCCGCACCCGATACGACATACGGATGGTTAACACGCGGTGCTTGTCATGCGCTTGAAGTGGCCTGGCCCGAAATTGAAATCCCGGATAGTACCGGCGGGCCAGCTAACACTGAAAATGTTGTTTGGCCAGATTCAGTCCCAACCGCAACATCGATACCGAGTGGCGATCTTTCGCCGTAAAGAACAACTATTTTCGTGGGCGTGAAAATGACGTAAAAGTTACTTTCACGTCCGTAATTAACAGCTAGAATATTAAAAACTTCTTAAATATATTTATTTGTCAAAAAAAAAACATTCTTTCATTTGAA
>CAYGMR010000501.1:1991-4285 GCA_964350725.1 uncultured Ardenticatenaceae bacterium
TTATGTACCGTTAGAAAAATTGTTTATTGGATATCTACTGTTATGAAACGTGTTGTAGCTGTACTCCTAATTTGTTTGACCTTGTTCCTCTGGGTGCGCGCCTTATCCCAGGCGCAGCCGCAGACCATCGCCGGTGCTGGCAATAATCCAGTTTTCACCTATTTAGGTGAAGGCGGTAATTATACGATTCCCGCTGGTGATAGTTTTTTAATCAAACGCCTGGCTCCTTTTCGGTTTGAATGGGAATCTGGCCCAACTTATACGGCCGCTCCCGATGAACGTGTTTGGCAGGTGACAACCACCCGGCCTGTAGCCATTGCCAATGACAGTGAAATCGATGTTGGCGATGTATCCTCAGACTGTACGGTGAGCTATGTCATTTTGGATGATGATGTCGACGACCGCATCAATACATTCAAGCTAGATGGCACTGTCATCTACACCATCCCGCAAGGCATGGTCAGCAGCGACCAATTCACGACTGAGGCAGCGGGCCATCTCCCGTAGCAAAGGGAAGACAGCACCGGTTACATCATTGACATATGTGATATGCAAGAACCCACTGTCACCCCGACAGCAACGGCCGTTGCTACCGAAACCGCAACTGCCATCGCATCACCTACAACCATTCCCACAGAAACCGCGACCGCGACCGCGACACCCGAAAATTACACCACCGCCACAGCAACGCCCACAACAGAAGGCACAGTCACGGTTACAGCGACAGCAACACCCAACACCCAAGCAACCGTAACATCGACACCGATACTCACGGCCACTGTGAAGTTAATCCCACTACCCAATGCAACCATGACATTAAGCCCGCCTACGCCAACCCCCACAAAAGAACCGCGCTTAAATGCTTGTTTACGCATCAATTTTGAAATTAGCGGCGACATTGCCCATCCTGGCAACTTCGTCGTACAAGAAGTTGGGGGCCGTTTGTTGGCATCATGGCACGCAGAAGAAGGATGGCAAGACAGCGGTTGGATTCGGGACATTGACATCACGCATCCCTCTGTTTTTGTTGAAGTCTTCTTTGTTTCGGATTACGGTGGGGAACCCATTAAAATGCATATCCTCAACCCGGCACCGGACACAGAACATGGCTGGCTCTCCCGTGGTATTTGCCACGCATTGGAAGTTGGTTGGCCAGAAAATATGCCAGAACTACCAACACCAGACCCAAATGTGACACCTAATCCCATTTTTGAGGATGGTGGTAATAACAACTGGACACCTGTTCCACCGCCGCCACCCACCCCCACACCCAAAAGTTCATCTTCATTATTATCGTAAGATTGAACCATCATAATTAATATCAAAGAATAGCCTGAAAAATAATCAGGCTATTCGCATTTATATTATTGGAAGGCGCAACAAAACGGCGTGAAAATTTGCTAAAATTGCTTAATTATTATCACCTAATTAACAATTCAGGGGCAGTTTTCATGTTAAAATGAGTATAAATACCTCACATACCGGCGTTGCTTATAGAGTTGCAATTCTCTAAAAAACAAAACGGATTGCAGCTAAGGAAGTATTGGAACATGAAGCGCGTAGCTACACTGGTAATCTTTGCGATTCTTTTCGCAGCTTGGACACAAGCATTACGTCAAACATCCTCGGATGAAACGACACCGATTATAACTGAAAGCAACTTGATAGTGGCGGGGGCCATGCCATCAGATGTACCTTCAGTTGAATATTTAGGCCAGGAAGGCACCTATACACTTGCCCCAGGGCTAAACTTCATTGTTAAACGGCTTAATCCTTTCCGTTTTGATTATGAATCTGGCCCCATTTATACGGCCGCAGCTGACGAGCATGTGTGGGCGACTACCGATGGCGCACCGCCAGCGGAATACCACAGTTGGTTAAATTTCGGCGAGGTATTTGATGGTTGTAAAATTGAATATCTAGCGATTGATGACAATGTGGATGATCGCATAAACCAATTCTACTTAGATGACACCCCTATTTTTGAAATGCCACAAGGCATGGTCACAAATGGTGAGTTTGTGATCTCTGGTGATGGCGAGCTGCGACTGTATGCGGATGACAGCATCGGCATGTGGATAGCTGTTTGTGAATCAGTCGTCGTACCAACACCACAACCCACAGCAACCGCTACGGCAACCTTGCCGCCAACAGCAACGGTAACGGCATCACCCACAGCAACACAACCAGCCACAGCGACAGCCTCACCCACCCCAACGGGAACTTTGCCGCCAACATCAACCGCCATGCCAACTGCCACTGCGACAGCCACAGATATTGCAACCAACACACCA
>CAYGMR010000502.1:0-4279 GCA_964350725.1 uncultured Ardenticatenaceae bacterium
CGAAGTATTCGCTGTAGTCTCCAATTGTAAAGCAAATTATGCAGACTCTGAACCATGCCCAATTTTTCGTTAAACTATGAAAGAACCAGCTAGTAACTCAAACAAACAAAAAATCAGTCGCCGCAAATTTTTAGGCTTAGGTGCGGCTGCTTTTTTAGGTGGCATAGCTGTCGGCGGCACTTACCTGTATATAAATGACGAATCCAAAGAGCCTGTTGTCGAAAAGGTACAAATCCCAATTCGTGCGCTGCCTGAATCTTTAGAAGGATTTACAATCGCAATCCTGAGTGATTTTCATTTGTATCCATTGACCCAACTGCCTTTAATCGAAACGGCCGTTGCGATGACAAACGCCCTCAACCCTGACCTAACCGTGCTTTTAGGGGATTACGTTTGGCATGAAGTGGAAGCCATCTTCGATCTGGCACCCGCTTTAGGCAAATTGAACGCCCGCCATGGCGTCTATTCAATCATGGGTAATCATGATCTATGGACAAATGTTGACATCATCACAGCAGGATTAGAGGAAGCTCATCTACCCATATTGCGTAATAAAGGCATACCTATCCCTGCTGGCAGAGAATCCTTGTACCTGGCCGGTTTAGATGATGGCTGGGCTGGCAATCCTGACTTGGCGCTGACTTTGGCAAATCGCAAAGCTGATGCAACAACAGTACTGCTGATGCATGAGCCTGATCTTGCAGATAAATATGCCCTTGATGATTCGATTGCGTTGCAATTATCGGGGCATAGCCATGGTGGACAAATCCGTTTCCCATATGTAGGGGCCATCATTTTGCCTTATCTAGCCTGGAAATATGACATGGGACTATATAAAGTGAAAGATTTATGGCTTTACACCAATCGAGGGCTGGGCGTTACAAATGAACCATTCCGCTATAATTGTGCCCCAGAAATCACAGAAATAACTCTTGTTAGGGCATGATTTGTGTCAAAGGGCCAAAGGATTTATTCCGCTCACAACACATTTTTGATTGGCAAACCCTTTGGATCTTCAAGTAATAAAAAATTCGAGCTTAAAATATGTTGACAGTCAAAAGCAGCTTGTTATAATTGTTGTTCGTAATATTTAGTTACAAACCTGTGTTCTGCCCCTAATTAGTAGAGCAATTGATAATTTGAAAAGAAAAAAGCGCAGCTATATACATACTGCGTAGGAGAATATTGTCATGGAAGAGATGTCCAACACCGACGTACAAGAGGAAGCCCCCCCCTTTGTACAACCAACCAGCGTGAGCGAGCTGGAACCAAAAATGAAGCTCAAAGGAACAGTTCAGCGCCTTGAGCTATATGGAGCTTTCATAGATATTGGCGTTGGCACTAATGCACTCATACATATCTCAAAATTGGGTAATGACCATGTGAATCGGGTTTCTGATGTCCTTTCTGTCGGGGATGAAGTTGACGTTTGGGTAGAAAAAGTGAACCCAGAAACCAACCAGATTATGGTGACAATGATCGAGCCGCTAGGCGTTGAATGGCGCGATCTGGAAAAAGGTCAAACCTACACCGGAGTCGTAACCAGACTTGAAGGGTACGGAGCGTTTATAGATATCGGGGCTGAACGTGAAGGATTGGTGCATATCAGTGAAATCAGCCATGATTATGTAAAACAACCGAGCGAAGTGCTTTCTGTTGGCGATGAAGTTCAAGTTGAAGTTTTGGGTTTCAGCAAACGTAAACGGCGCATTGATTTAAGCATCAAAAATCTGTTAGAAAAACCTGTTTCCCAACAATCTGCCCAACAATCTTATTCAGTCCCTGCTATTGCAGATACATATGAAGAAGAAGAAATTGATGATATGCAAACTGCTATGGAGTTTGCCTTACGTCAAGCGATGGGTGACGATTCAATTGATGCCATTTCTACAACACGCTACAAAAAAGGGCGTAATAAGAAAAAGAAAAATCGTCGCAATAGACGCTACGATCAAGATGATTTGCTCGAGCGCACACTCGGCTATCACAATTAAACTTTCAAAAGACCTGCGTAACGCAGGTCTTTTTTTATTGTGGGTCAAACGGCCAACAGACTTGCCTCATACCAAGAGCTTTTAATTCAGAACTCACTACGTCGGTACAATTATTTGTCATCATGCGTATCAATTCAGGCGAATCTTGACGTACAAAAAGTGCCAGCTCACCGATATAGAATAAATTCGGCGCGTAATCGCTTTGGAATATCGGATTCAAATAGAGCTGCCCCACATATGCATCATTGCCTTGCAGCACAGCATTGAAGTTATCACTATTTGATATAAACTCCATGGTGCTTGGTGCCATTAATAAGTCTGGTGCCAGCACACCCAATGAATAATCATAATCATATTTATTGTGGCCCGGTTTTAGACCGCCAGCATGGGCGGGTTGGTCGGCAATGGCGGCATCGTTTTTACCTAACATATCAACGGCCGTTCGCTCTGACATATAGGCTGTCGTCCCCGCTAAAAAATGGCCGATTGTGGTTGTTGGCAATGTTTCATTACGTAGAACCTGTCCCACCGGCATGAATTGATCCTCGAATAGATGGGTATTCCAAAAGCGATAACCTGAAAAAATGGCGATGTACAAGACAACCCCAACAAGCGTAAGCGCACGCCGCCAGGGATGATCTTGACTAAACAACCAGTTTGGAGCAAGACAAGCCAGCAAAATAAGGATCGGCAGCCAGACGGCCAAAAAACGCAGCCCCCCAAAATCATCACCACCCACATAAAAAGCATACAACAACAACGGCAAACCACTCAACCATAAAAACAACGCTTCGCGTTTACCCTGTTTCCAAACGCCAGCACCCGCCAATAACCAGATAAGGCCATATGCTTTCAAAAAGCGGCCGATATAACGTAACCCTGCCAGCAAACGAATTTCCCAGGAGGTGATTTTTAGATAATAGGTATTGGGAAATAAACGGCCGTAATAATTCCAACGAAAAATAAAATGTGCCAACGGCAAGATCAATGCCAACAACGCAAACAAAACCACTTGCTTACGTTTTGGATTCAAAGCAAAGGCCAACAAGCATACTAACGCGATTAAGATCAAGCCATCTGCACGAATGATCCCCAGGAAACCAGCTAGAAAAAAGGTGAACGGCCGTGGCTGTGCCGCCCGCGCTTCACGTAAAACCCGCAGCACCAGCCAGAGAAAAACGACGGTTTGCAAAACTGATTCCAGCCCAATCACCGTCCAACGGGCTAAATCCACGCTGATAATCAAAGCCAACAAAGCTGCGGGCAAAGCGAGACCGGGTTTGGGTTCCAAAAACAGCATGAGGCGCGTCTGGAAAAACAACACCATCAAAGCCAGCAAAAGGTTGATAGCCAACATCACTGCGCTGGTGGAGATTAACGGCAACCCCAAAGCATGTACAAACGTCATGATGAGAACCCAACCGAAATTGGAATACCCCTCGACTGGTTCGCCTCCTGGATTCCATACAAGGCCATGCCCCAGCGCAGCATTATGTGCATAGCGCATGGAGATCATCATGTCGTCATGCAGCCAAAACATGCGACCTTCTGGGCTGGTATTCGATTGATTCAGAAAGATGATGGTGAGGTAAAACAACAATAAAATGGCTCCCATGAACAGGAGCCAAAAACGACTTGAACGTTGAGAAATCTGGTTTTCAAGACGAGAAAAGCGCCAACTATTTGTATTCATAAGCAAATTGTGACACTGTTTTCCTACAAATTTTATTAAAGTTAAATATGGGGATTATAAAAGATTGAGGAATTCGTCTGGCGAAATATGGGCTTGACGAAGAATTGAACGCAAAACATTGGGGGATAAGTCTCCTGGATGGACAGGTATGGTAACGGAAAGATTACCACGCTTTAAACGTAAATGGCTTCCTCGCTGCCGCGCTCGCACAAATCCAGCTTTTTCTAAAGCCTTGATTACCTGACGTGGTTTAACAACAGGAAGTTTAGGCATAAGCATGGACGGCTATATCAACCGTAAAACGAAAAATTTCTACGATCGTTTCAGAATCGGTCTGGCGCGGATCTTCACTACTGGGAACAGGACGCATATAAGGTAAGCCATCCTCAATAGCACCCTCAATGTGTAAGGTTGCAGCTTCCATTAACATCGCTTTTGCTTCTTCAGGCGTTACACCCATCGAGGCAACATCTAATTCTGGGCAAAGCGAACTGTATATCTGATTTTCTTTCAAAATAATACCTGTAAATGAAAACATTAGATCCATCCTTATTCATTCAGTCTTTGAATTTAGTACAGCATAGTTCAGTTC
>CAYGMR010000503.1:0-241 GCA_964350725.1 uncultured Ardenticatenaceae bacterium
AGGCCCAACGTTTATTGGCAACTGCTACGGCCGTTGCCCTAAACTCGCTCAAAAAGGAAAACTAAGATGATATTTGTATTTGTGACCCATGCTAATCCAGACTATGGGGCAGCGGGCGTGTTGAGTGAAAAAGGTCGCCAGGGGACAGAATGGGTTCTAGACGGAATCGCCCGACCCCAAATACATTGAAAAGAATAACCTGATCGGACATTTGCAAAGATATTTTCAGGATGTGAGCACG
>CAYGMR010000503.1:282-4269 GCA_964350725.1 uncultured Ardenticatenaceae bacterium
TTAGGTTAAAAAAGGGCTGTTGGTTAGGAGATTAGATTTGTTAGTTTAGGCGAGTCGGTTTTATTCGACTTAATTTATCAGCCTGGATATGTAGACCCAGGCAAAGGAGAGAAACAACATGGTGCTTTATAGCTTCAAATGGAATGTACATCCTGATAAAGGTGGGGAATATATGGCGTGGTCACAAAGTGCCATACAACGCACATTGGGTGCTGGTGGTGTAATTGAATTTCGTGCTTACCGCCCGGTCAGTGGTTCGTTCCAGGTGGTAATCACGTATGAATTTGCTGACATTGCTGCTTGGGCTGCCTGGAACGACCATGCAGATGTTCAGCAGGTCATCGCTGAATCGAGAACGTTGGTAACAAATATCGAAATGGAACTCTGGGGGCCATCCCCCATTGTGCCACATCCGATTCGACCAGGCGGATAAGTCGGAAAACCAGATCATCGCTGTACCCAATACTAAAAAGAAGGCGCAGAGATGCATCACAAACCTTACTTCTGGCTGATTGCTGTGGGAATTTTGTTACTAAATCTTAGGGGCTTTGCCCCAATGGAGATGACAACACCACCTAATCAGCCAGATTCGATCTGATCCTAAACAGCAGCTAGTTCAACAGGATACACTTCACCTAACTCGTGCAATATTGCTGATGCAGCAAACGGCCGTTTCCGCTAAAATAGGTTTAAATCCTGTGGGACGGCACTTTATTGAACGATAAACCGTTTCAAATCAAACTATTGGGCACACCGGCCGTGATCTGGCAAGGGATCACTGTTTCACTGCGGCGGCGACAAGCACGTGCATTACTCTATCGTGTAGCAGCCTCTACGCAGCCAGTGGCACGTGATGCGTTGCTTTTGTTGTTGTGGCCCGATACGGCCGAATCCAGTGCACGCCGCAATCTAACCCGCCTGCTCAGCCTCGTGCGTCAGAATTTACCCCATTCCACACTCTTACAAACCTCCCATACGACAGTCATGCTCAACCCCAATTTAGTTTGGAGTGATGTGCACGCCTTTGACCAATTGAACCAAAGTGACGACGTAGCGCAATGGGAAACGGCCGTTGCCCTCTATCGCGGATCGTTTTTGAGCGGGTTTTCTTTGCCTAACAGCCTGGAATTTGATGCCTGGCAAAGTCAGCAGCAATACAAATACGAACGCCGTTACTTGGCCGCGCTTAGCAAACTGATTGTTACTAAACGCCAGGCTGGCCAACTGGCAAGCGCCATTAATTATGCCCAACGTTATCTGGCAGCGGATGATCTTTCCGAGGATATTTACCGCCAGTTGATCACACTTTATGCGCAATCCGGTGACCGTTCTGCCGCCTTGCGTCAGTATGAGCGCTGTGTGGTTGTGTTAGAGCGCGAACTTGGCGTCGAGCCATTGTCAGAAACACGCTCAGCTTACACAGCCGTACGCGATGGCATTCCAGTGCCGCCAGCACCAACCCGCCCCCGTTTGCAATGGAATATACTGCCCAGTCTTGATCTGCCCCTGGTCGGTCGTGAAGCGGCTTGGCAGGAGTTGGCACAGGTTTACGGCCGTTACCGCAATGGCGGCGTTATCCTGATCTCTGGTCCGGCAGGCGTGGGCAAATCGCGCCTGATGCAAACATTCGCCACAGCCCAAAGCGCTTTGATCCTGACTGGCAACAGCCACGCCGAGGGTAAAACATTGCCCTACCAGCCCCTTGTACAGGCGCTGCGCCAGGCATTGCCGCTGCACACGCGTTGGCGCCACGCTGCGCCAATCTGGTTGGCGGAAGCAGCACGATTGTTACCGGAACTCACTTCCCATTTTCCCGGTTTACCACAACCGCTGGAAATGGAAGCCCAGCAAGCCCAGGCCCGTTTGTTTGAAGCCGTAAGCCAACTCTTGCGTAGTCTGGCAACTGACTCGCCACTGCTGCTTTGTCTGGATGATGTGCATTGGGCCGATGAAGCCACACTTGGTTGGCTGCAATATATGGTCAGACAACTTAACGGCAATAATATTTGTATCTTGGCGACTTACCGCACAAATGAGCAGACAGCACTGCGTGAATGGCAGCGGGCATTAAATCGGGCGCAACTTTTGACAGATGTGCCATTGACTGGGCTATCAGAAACGGCCGTTACCGACTTGCTGCGCGATGCAGGAAACGGGTTAGCGGCCCAAACTTTGGCAACACGCATCCATACCGCCACAGGGGGTAACGCCTACTTCGTTTTGGAAACAATACGCGAACTCCTGGTCACGAAACGACTGGCCGACCCGCCAGCCGCTTTGCCCCTGCCCTCAACTGTGCGCGACACTGTTCTGCGCCGTGTCCGGCGACTAACACCGTTGACCCAACAAATTTTGGTCATTACGGCTATCCTCTCGCCCATTTTGACATTTGCAACCATACAAGCAGCAGCCGGCCGTGATGAAATGGAAACGGCCGATAGCATGGAGGAATTAGCGGCGCACCAAATGGTATTGGCTAATGGCGAACGGTTTCGTTTTCAGCATGATCTCACACGCGAGGTAATCTACGACAACATCAGCATCTGGCGACGACGTCTGCTGCACAAACGGGCCGCCGCTGCTTTGGTACAATTGCCCAATCGGGCAAAAAGTGGCTTGGCGGCGGTGATTGCCAGCCACTATGCAGCGGCTGGCGAGTTAGCAGAGGCCATTGCCTATTATCGGCAAGCTGCGGCAACGGCCGTTGCCATTTATGCCCATCAAGAAGCGATTACTTACCTCAAACGAGCTGTTGCCTTGGCAACTAGCGCTTTGGCAACTGAGGAAGGTGCAACAACCATTTTACCCCAACTGTACGAGGCCTTAGCCGACAACTTGACTATCACCGCTCAATTCGCCGCTGCCGAAGAAATATACCGTGCGGCTTTAGCCCTAGTTTCCAATAATGAACTGCTGCAATTGGCAGAATTAGAATGGAAATTAGCGGCGACATTGTCACCACAGCAGCGTGAAAAAGAAGCAGAAATCATTTATCGCGCCGCCTTAGCTCGTCTTAATGATCCGCATGTGGTAGCCGCTAACCCACAGACGCGAACGATCCGCTTAAACATATTACTCGGTCTTTTAGATGCACTTTACTTCCAACAACGCCCAAAAGCAATGGCCGAATTAAACGAACAAATCCAAGCCTTACTGGATACGGTAGGCACATCTGCGCAACAATCTAATTTCTATACGCGGTTAAACCAGATGGCTACGCTACAGAACCGCTATCGCGTACCTGCCAAAAATATTCCTATGGCCAAAAAAGCGCTAACCTATGCCCAAGAATCGGGCCAAGCGCGGCTCATTGCCCGCGAACAATTTCACTTGGGCTTTCAACTATTATGGAGTGGTGATCTTGATAACGCTGAATTAATGCTCCAACAAGCTCTGGCAAAAGCCAAGACGTTAGGAGATTCCTGGCCACATACGCAAAGTCTGGTCTATTTGACTATTTTGTACCGTTTTCAGGGCAATATCGCTCAGGTAGAAGCTTATCTATCACAACTGGTTGAAATCTTCCAGCAGGTCGGAAACAGCATGTATATCGGCGTCGCTCAGGCCAATAGAGCTTGGTTGTTTTATCGCAGTGGCCAATGGCTACAGGCAAAAAATCAGGCCGAAGCAGCAGTGACAAATTTGACTGTTTCACCCTATCCATTTCATTGGTTGGCTCAGTGGCTGCTGTTGGCGATTGCTCTACGGCAAAGCCGTCTGCCGGACGCCATCATTGCCGCCCAGGCCATGTTGGATGTCAAACAGCAAAAGCTGCCAGATGAGATCGATGTGGTATTGACAACGGCCGTAACTGCCTGGGATGCTGGTGATGATGTAACTGCGCGTGATTATTTGGCAACGGCCGTAGACCTTGCCACCCAATACAACTATCTCTAACCCCCAAAAACAGACCAATTGAATAAATCACCCCTTTTGTGGACATTTTGTGGACTTAGGTTTTGTAAGATGACGTCATCACATAACTTT
>CAYGMR010000504.1:0-4264 GCA_964350725.1 uncultured Ardenticatenaceae bacterium
GACAACGGCCGTTTCCAAATTACACCAACTACTACGGTGCATTCATCTGCACCTGAACTCAATCAGCAGTATCAGGCGTTTTTGCCCTTGATACAAAGTGCGCAAAATGGTCAGCCACCGCTCAGCTGCGCGACAAGCGATTGTGTCGAATGGAATACGAGCGGCGTTACGCCTGGCACCTATTACATTTGCATCGAGAGTAATGACGGTTTCAACACATCTTACCAATGCAGCGAAGCTCCTGTGATTGTACGCTGATGCTAGTACTCAAACACAGTTGTTAGGACAATAATTTCGTGCAGCAAGATTCAACCCCTTTGGTTTCGGTTATTATTGTGAATTGGAACGGCCGTACCTGGCTAGAAACCTGTTTGCCGGCCCTTGCTGCACAAACATTTCAAGATTTTGAGGTCGTGGTTGTCGATAATGGCTCTACAGACGGATCCGTCGATTGGTTGAAAACGGAATGGCCACAGGTTAAAGTGCTGCCACAATCAGAAAATTTGGGCTTTGCCGCTGGTAATAACCGTGGCATTCGATCTACAGCCAGCCCTTATATTATCACGCTTAATAACGATACGCGTGTCGACGCAGAATTCTTGGCCGCAATGGTAACGGCCGTTGAAACCTCTGACCTTCCCAAAACCGGCATGGTTGCGGCAAAAATCGTGCGTTGGCAACAGCCCGATTTACTCGATTCGGCCGGTATCGAAGTGGATTGGGCTGGTATTGCTTGGAATCGAGGGTGGAACCAGGCTGCGGCGACAGCCAATCAGGCCACTGAAGTTTTTGGCCCATCTGCTGCCGCGGCCCTTTACACCCGTGAAATGTTAGCTGAAATCGGCCTCTTTGATGAGGATTTTTTTTGTTATTATGAAGATGTTGACCTCGCTTGGCGGGGGCAGCGCGCCGGTTATGCTTGTTTATATGCTCCGCAGGCACGTGTAGAGCATTGGCATTCGGCAACGGCCGTAACTGTACCAGCTTTCAAAACGACAATGTTAGGACGTAATAAAGCGTGGACAATCGTCAAAAATTATCACTGGCCAACCTTTATGTGGGCTTTACCAATAATAATTGTTTATGATCTTGCTGCCAGCTTAAAAAGTTTGTGGCAGACACATAGTTTGGCTGCTTTGCGTGGGCGACTTGCTGCCCTGCAAAAAATTGGATACATGCGTACGCAAAGAATGCCTGCACAAAAAGTGGTTGTTTTGCAACGGCCGTATCCCTTTAAACGTCGATCCATGTGAGCAAATCATAATTTCAATCACCTTAAATAGCCGTCCTATTTGAATCAGTTATAATTTCGAGCGGCTAATAGCTGACTGGCTGATGGGCTGACAAGCTGAATTGCGAATAAAAATGACTACAAAAGCAAACGAATTAACTGAAGAAAAACCCGTCTATTTCTACGATGCGGACGGTTCCAATGAAAAATGGCACTTTAAATTCAGGGTTCTGGCGAAATACCGGTACCTGCTGCGCAACTTAATTCTGCGTGATATTAAAGGTCGTTACAAAAATTCTGTCTTGGGCATATTATGGAGCCTGCTGAACCCATTGGGATTGATGTTGGTATTTACTGTTGTCTTTACCGTTATGCGCGGTGCTGATATTCGCCAGTATCCAGTCTTTATTCTGGTTGGTTTGATTCCCTGGAACTTTTTTAATGCCTCAATGAATCAAGGGGCACGCTCCGTCATCAGCAATGGCTCTTTGATTAAAAAGGTTTTTTTTCCGCGCGAACTATTGCCAACCTCAGCTGTTTTATCTAACTTGGTCAACTTCTTTTTTGCTTTTATCATGTTGGTTGTGTTTTTATATGCCTTCAACCTCGGTTTAACTATCCACGCCTTATGGGTACCGCTTATCTTGTTCACCCAAGTTGTTTTTACTTTAGGATTGGTGCTCCTATTAAGCTCAATCGCGGTATTTTATCGTGATGTGTTTATGGTGATGGAAGTGGTGATGTTGGCTTGGTTTTTTCTAACGCCTGTGTTTTACTCATTGGATTCATTGGCTCAATCGGCCGAAATTATGGGCATTACCTTTAGTCCCGCTCAAGTGATGCGGTGGATTAATCCGATGGCATCGATCATTGACGGTTATCGCACGGTTTTATGGGGTACGACGAACAGCAGCGGCCCGGTGGGTATGGATCCCGCCTATTTGTTGCGTACGTTTGTAACGGCCGTTGTCATTTTCATTTTTGGTTATTGGACATTTATGCGACAGGAGTATAAGTTTGGTGAAAAGCTGTAGCATTTTTGGAACACGTGCTTTTTTATTGACGGCATTATTCGTCGTTATTTTTGTTGTTGGCTGTCAAGCTTCTGTGGAGCCGACACCGTTCCCCACGGAAATCATAGAAGTTGCACATGCGGAACCAACTGAAGCAGATGAAGAATCTGCAGAAGTTGAGGTGACGATCGAGCCAGAAGAAAGTCCCCAGGGCGAAGAGCCAACCGCAACGCCGACAAGTACGGCAACGGCGCTTGCTGGCACGGCAAAGCCACCAGCGACACCGACACCAGCCTCCACTTCAACGGCCACGATTGAACCGACGGCAACGCCTACAAGTGCCAAACAGTTTGCTCCCAATTTGCAGATTACTGAACCGCAAGCTGTGCGCGAAGGGGTGGCGACACCCGCAACGGCCGTACCAACGGCCGTACCCCCTTTCAATGTCCCCAGTGGCACAACCAACATCCTGCTTTTGGGCAGTGATGAACCTGTCGGCGATACCAGCAGCATTAAACGCACCGACACCATGATCATTGTGTCGATTAACCGCGATGGCCCCACAGCTTCTATGGTCTCCTTGCCACGCGACCTCTATGTTTATGTCCCTGGCGGCACCATGAACCGATTGAATGCAGCCATCACGCTCGGCGGCGTCGAACTGCTCAAACAAACTATTCTGTATAATTTTGGCATCCCCATCCATTATTACGCGCGTGTTGATTTTGAAGGCTTTACCGACATTGTTGATGCCATGGATGGTGTTGAATTAGCCGTGACCTGCCATTTTAAGGATTGGAAAATCATATCGCCCGAGTTAGACCCCGAAGATGTCGACAATTGGTATGTTGAAGAGCTTGAACCCGGCATCTATCAAATGGATGGCGAAACTGCATTGTGGTATGCACGCTCACGTCTTATGTCAAATGATTTTGACCGCGGCCGTCGCCAACAACAGTTGCTGCGAGCGATGCTCAACCAGGGCGTGGATTTGGGTTTAGCCACACAAGTGCCCGCGTTATGGAGCGCATTTCAGGATACAGTTGATACAGATATGGATATCGGCCGACTCTTGCAAATCGCCGCGCTTGCACCCGGTATTCGTGAAAATGGGGTGCAAAACCTTTATGTTTTTGGCAAAACAGAATCTTGGATTGTACCGGAGACAAATGCACAAGTGCAGCTGCCCATTTGGGAAGGCCCCAATGAGATGGGTGAAACCTTGCAGCGTTTGTTCTTGCCCCCAGCACTAAACAAAGCTACGCGCGCACCGATTACCGTGGAAATTGTGAATGCCACTGGCAATCGTGACATGACCCAGTTAGCGGCCGAAAGCCTCGCTTGGTATGGCTTTGTACCTGTTGAAGGTGCTCATGTACCCATTCAGGAAGAAACCACACTGACTTATTACGCACCCAACTTCAAAGGCTCATACGATTGGTTGATTCATTGGGTTGTCGGTGTACGCCAGTCCGAAATTATCCTGGATGAAGAAACTGACAGCGATTATGATTATCAGGTCATCTTAGGCGCGGATTATGACCCCTGTGTTGACCAATTCTTCGCTCCCCAATCACTCATTCCTTAGAATGATGGATTCGTATGATACTTGAGATTTCGATTGACGCACCGGGCTACTGATTGAATCGCTTGGACTTTGTGTTCGTTGCTGGTTGCAAATAAGATATCCATTTATCTGCGATTATGTACAATCATCCAGATTAAGCCGCCAAAAAGAGCTGCCAACAACGGCCAAATCCAAACTAAATCTGTTTTTAAGGGCGGGGGTGTCGGTTCATCGGTTGGATCGAAGCGCAGCCAATAAATGCGGTCTTTTTTTGCCAGAATATCCTCGCGATTATTTTCTATTTCTAGCGAATCTAAATACGCATCACGCATGCTGCTGCCATCTTTGTTTTGCATGCTGTCCAACAAGGCCATTATTTCGTCATCGGCCGTTACACGTACAGCAATCACACTTTCAGTGCCAGACGCTGTTTGGATAGTCACCCGGAGGTCG
>CAYGMR010000505.1:0-4256 GCA_964350725.1 uncultured Ardenticatenaceae bacterium
ATCGACAGAATCCACACAAAAGTAGCCCAAACGCATAAATTGAAAAACATCACCCGACTGGGCTTTCGCTAATGATGGTTCGAGCTGGGCATTGGGCACAACAGTTAAAGAATTAGGGTTCAGATTGCTAACAAAATCTTCCCCTTCCGCTACAGATTGTGGATTTTCAACTTTAAACAAGCGATCATACAAACGTACTTCTGCCGGAATTGCATGTTGGGCAGAGACCCAATGGATGGTGCCTTTAACTTTGCGTTTGTCTGGCGTTTGCCCGCCGCGAGATTCGGGGTCGTACGTACAATGTATTTCGACAACTTCACCATCTTCATTTTTGATCACATCAGTGCATTTGATGTAATACGCTTTAAACAAACGTACTTCTCGTCCAGGTGCCAGGCGGAAATATTTCCCAGGTGGTTTTTCCATAAAATCTTCACGCTCAATATAAATCTCGCGGCTGAAGGGCACCTCACGGGTTTCATTGTTCTCGCGATCTTGTGGATGATTTGGCACCTCGAACAGTTCAACCTGATCTTCAGGATAGTTTGTGATCACAATCTTGAGCGGCTCAATAACTGCCATTGCGCGTGGTGCAAGGGCATTTAACTCATCACGCACAGCGAATTCTAACTGCCCAATATCAATATTGTTGGCAGCTTTGGAAATGCCAGCATTTGCCCAGAATTTACGAATTGCAGATGCCGGATAACCCGCACGACGAACACCTGCAAGCGTGGGCATGCGAGGATCATCCCAACCACGCACATAACCCTCATTGACAAGGCGACTTAGATAGCGTTTGCTGGTAATCGTGTAGGTTAAATTGCCACGTGCAAACTCGATTTGCTGGGGCTCATAAATACCTAATTGTTCCAAAAACCATTCATAAAGCGGGCGATGGTTTTGGAATTCCAAAGAGCAGAGCGAATGGGTAATACCTTCGATCGAGTCGGATTGTCCGTGGGTCCAATCATACATGGGATAAATGCACCATTCATCCCCTGTGCGGTGGTGGTGGGCATGTAGAATGCGATACATGACTGGATCGCGCAGGTTGATGATGGGCGAGGCCATATCTATTTTTGCCCGCAGAACACGGGTTCCATCGGGGAATTCGCCCTTTTTCATGCGTTCAAAAAGGTCTAAATTTTCTTCGATTGAACGCTCGCGATAGGGGCTGTTTTTGCCGGGGGTGGTGAGTGTGCCGCGATATTCGCGGATTTCATCTGCCGACAGGTCATCTACGTATGCTTTGCCATCTTTGATTAGTTGGATGGCCCATGCATAGAGTTGGCCGAAATAATCAGAGGCAAAGAAAAGTCGATCTTCCCAATCGACTCCCAGCCAGCGGATGTCTTCAATGATGCCATCTACAAATTCTTCTTCTTCTTTGACGGGGTTGGTGTCATCGAAGCGCAAGTTGAATTTGCCGCCATATTGTTCGGCTATTTCGTAATTGATAAGAATAGCTTTGGCGTGACCTAAATGTAGATACCCATTGGGTTCAGGTGGAAAACGGGTATGGACACGACCCTGATATTTGCCAGTTTCGATATCTTTGTTGATAACGGTGCGGATAAAGTCAGAAGGAGTGGATTCTGATGTGTCTGTCGTACTCATGATTAGTCTTAATTCTCCCGGGCATTTGCCTTTGTACTCAATTTACAAAGTATAGGCGATGCAGCAGGAGAGGCAAATAAAAACGGCCGTTTCGGGCGAAACGGCCGTTCTTTTTCATAATTACATTGGGGAAACATAACTATGACAAGCCCATTCATTATTGCTTGAAAGAGAGGTCTGCATTTATGCTGGGATGAGGCTGCAGTAAATAATGAATGGTTATAAAAAATTTGGTAAAGTGAATCAAAATGATTTATAGTCCCAAACTGTTTAAAGTTGTGTTACAAAATGTAGCCAGAAAAGGGCGGCCCAAAATGTGTCCAGAAAATTGACGGTTGCCCCATTTTTCCCTACAATTTAAGCACTTCAGTAGGAAAGTCCATTGGTACAACGAGAACAAGACCCAAATTACACAAAATGTAATTAAGTCGCTCCCAACAATTTGTTATTCAAGTAAAGAGGAGGAAAGAAATGATCAGAAAATTCTTGTCAAAGAAAGATGATAGAGTGTTCCGTACATTTGTATTGATTATCATGTTGGCTGCCATCGTGATGGGGACAACAATGTGTACAGCGGCAGAAACCCCCGCAGAACCCTCAGAAGAAGAAGCCGCCCCCACCGAAGAAACAACTGCCGAAGAATCCGCTGCAGAAACGGATGCAGAAATGCCCGCCACAGAAGATGTAACGCTTGCAATTGAACATTTTAGCGTCATTGAAGGTACAACCTGGTCTGGTGCGCATCATCGTGCCGGTCAGCGCCTCGCCGAAAAATACCCCAATATTGATTACGTTTATCGTGAAGAAGTTGGCCCTGATGTTGCAGTCCCCTATGCCGAAGAGATGATTTCTGACGGTGCCGACATCGTGGTTGGCAACGCTGAATTTATGGGACTGCCTTTGCAAGATATTGCCGAAAAATATCCTGAGGTTTACTTTGGCGCCATTGTTGCCAGTGATTTAGCTACAGAGCGTAACTTTATCCGCCTTTTCCCGCGTCAATACCAGGCTCTATATTTAGAAGGCCTGGTCGCCGGTGCATTGACTGAAACCGGTAATATTGGCATTGTCTCAGCTTTCCCTTCTGTGCAAGTCATTCGTCGAACAAATGGCTTTGTGCTTGGCGTACAAGACGCAGCGGAAATGCTTGGTAAAGATATTAACATTTACATCAAATATGCTGGAGACTGGTTTTTACCGCCAGAAGAACGCGGTATCGCCGAAACCTTGATCTCTCAATATGATGTTGATGTGATTACCCAGCAAACCGATTCCGGCTCTCCGTTAGATGTCGCACAAGAACAAGGCATTTGGTTTGTCGGAAAAGACATGGATATTGTGGGCTTTTATGATTGGTCAGATACTGATACCGTAGCGATTTCCTTTGATACGCGCTGGGAAGTCCTTTACGAAAAAATGATTGAAGATTTCTTGGCCGGTGAAGAAAATCCAGAAACAATCCTTTACCTGGGTATGGATGACTCAATTGTTTTAGCCGATGGGACAGAGTTGCCTACAGTTGATATTATGAATGACAACAAAGTGGGGATCGAAGCCGTTAGCCCTAAAGCGCTAGAAGTTTTGCCAGACGAAATCGTACAGCTTGTTGAGCAGCGCCGTGAACAAATGATCAATGGCGAATGGGATCCATTTACCGAACATGCATTCATCAGCAATGGTACCGGTCTAGCCCTTGATGGTGCGCCCATACCAGATGCTGGCGTAGAAGTTAAACCAGTTGGAGAAGTGCCAACCGCTGCATGGTTGCTCTCCTTATTTAACTTCGACCTTGAAGGTGTTGAAATCTTAGAGTAAACGATTTTGAGATTTGTCAAATCTTCTAGATTTGACAAATCTGCATGTACCAGGCAAGGACTTATTGTGCTACTGAAAGATATTAAACGTGGTGATACGGTCTTGGCGGAATCACGAAGCGCTTCCCTGGGGTTGTCGCCAATGACCGTATTGATTTTGAGATCAAAGCAGGTGAGATCCACGCTATTTTGGGCGAAAACGGGGCGGGTAAATCCACCTTGATGAAAATCCTTTTCGGGCAATATCAGCCTGATGAAGGTGATATTTATTTTTTAGGCGAAAAAGTCGAATTTAGATCACCACTCGATGCAATTGAACGTGGCATTGGGATGGTACACCAACACCGCAAATTAGTACCCGCACATACAGTTATAGAAAATATCATTCTTGGACATCCAGGTGCAGGTAGAATTCTTGACTTAAAACGAAGTTCACGAGAGATCAACGATTTGTGCGACAAATTTGGCTTTAGCATCGATCTCAAAACCAAAGTGTGGCAGTTGTCTGAGGGTGAAAAACAAGTTGTTGAAATCCTAAAAGCACTTTATCGTGGTGCTGAACTGCTCATTATGGATGAGCCTACAGCTGCCTTGACCCCCATCGAAACTGAAAAATTATTAGGTTCGATCGAGGCAATGTCGCGTGATGATCTTGCGATTGTCCCTTTCATTACACACAAACTGCCTATCGTTCTGCAAATTAGCGATAAAATCACAGTTTTACGACATGGCAAGGTTGTATCTTGCGTAGATACAGTCAATGCCTCCGAAAAGAGTCTGGCGACGGAATTGGTTGGTCGTGAAATTCTGTTTAACGTCAAA